>WFRO01000178.1 GCA_015486475.1 Bacteroidales bacterium | reverse complement strand
TCCCTTATCAGGATCTTCATGCCGTTCTCTATCTTTTCCACCGCCTCACCCAGTGTTGTACATTCATGATCCGTGCTAACCCCTGCGGCAATATACTTCTTCAGATCCTCCCCCCTAAGTCCCGGAGCATGGCCATCTATGATCCTTCCATACTTCTTCGCCACCTTCAGTTTTTCAGCCACCTCCTCATCCCCGTAGATCACACCCGGGAAATTCATCATCTCTGCCAGATGATACGTCTCGTCTTCCCTGAAAAGATCCTCGATCTCTCTGGCCCCGATCTTTGCTCCTGATGTTTCAAAAGGTGTGGCCGGCACACAGGAGGGAATGCCGAAATTTACTTTCATTGGCGTCCTCCCCGCCTCTTTCACCATATATCTGATCCCTTCCACTCCCAACACATTTGCTATTTCATGCGGATCCGTCACCACAGCGATGGTTCCCTGCCGTATGGCCAGCTCCCCGAAACGTACCGGCGTCAACATCGAACTTTCAATGTGTACATGTGCATCTACAAAACCGGGCATGATAAACATATCCGGAATATCCTTTTCCGTCTCAATGATCTTTTCGATCTTACCATCTTTGACAACAACCAAACCTTTGTAGATGCGCCTGTTCACAACATCTACGATCTTTCCTTTTATCTCCATAATGATCCTTTTTCCACGTGGAACATTACCTTCCCATATATACCAGCAACACACTTATGTCGGCAGGGGATACACCGCTAATCCTTGAAGCTTCAGCAATGGTAGCCGGTCTGATCTTCTGTAATTTTTCCCTGGCTTCTGTTGATAATGACTTCAGTTCTCTGTAGTTTATATCCTCACGTAGTTTTATCTCCTCCAGCCGCTTCAGCTTCCCGGCCATCGCCTTTTCCCGGTTGATATATCCTCCGTACTTTATTGCGATCTCCACTGCCTGCATTAATTCATCCTCTTTATCACTCCCGGCTTCCTCCACTTTCTTCTTCAGATCCACAATTTCATTCACAAGGTCTGTCAAAGATATCTGAGGCCGTAACAATACATCCCGCAATTTTACTCCCTGTCGTAACGGCGGCGTGTCTCTTTTGACCATCATCTCATTGATCTCCTGCGGCTTAACACTGTACTCCTCTATGAATTTCAGCAATTCGTCCCTTTTTCTGTATTTTATTTCTGTCCTTCTCATCCGCTCTTCACTCGCCAGGCCAAGCCTGTATCCTTTTTCCGTCAATCTCAGATCAGCATTGTCCTGCCGCAGCAACATCCTGTATTCAGCCCTGGAAGTGAACATGCGATAAGGTTCATTCACTCCTTTGAGTATCAGGTCATCTATGAGTACACCGATATATGCCTCATCCCTCCCCAAGATGAACGGTTCTTTTTCGCGTATCTTAAGCACCGCGTTGATACCTGCCATGATCCCCTGTGCAGCCGCCTCTTCATAACCGGTCGTCCCGTTTATCTGTCCCGCAAAATACAGGTTTTGTAAGATCCTGGTTTCCAGGGTGTGATACAGCTGTTGCGGATCAAAATAGTCATATTCAATGGCATAACCCGGCCTGAAAATTTTTACATTCTCCAGGCCCGGGATCTGCTTCATGGCATCCCATTGTGCTTCCCAGGGCAGTGATGAGGAAAATCCGTTCAGATAATATTCGACCGTATCCTCTCCCTCCGGTTCCAGAAAAAGCTGATGCTTTTCTTTATCGGCAAATGTTACGATCTTATCCTCAATGCTGGGACAATAGCGCGGACCTATGCTTTGTATGGTTCCGTTGTACAGGGGAGAATCTTTCAGGCTTTTGAAGAGTACATTGTGAACCGTTGGGTTGGTATAGACGATATAGCAACTCCGCTGCTTCAGTTTCTTTGCCTTAACAGGCATATAGGAGAAGCTTCCCCCTCCCTCATCCGGTTTTTGTTCAATGAATTTACTGAAATCTATGCTCCTCCCATCCAGCCGGGCAGGTGTACCTGTTTTCATTCGCCCGACCCTGAACCCGGCTGCCTTCATCTGTTCACTCAGGCCTGTGGATCTGGGTTCCGATATCCTGCCCCCTTCTTCCCGCTTCCGTCCGATATGGATCAATCCGTTCATAAATGTCCCGGTGGTAAGGATAACACTTTTCCCATAGATCTTCACACCCATTTTTGTCTCCACACCCACGGCCTGATCCTTTTCGATCAGTATCCTGACCACACTATCCTGCCAAAGATCCAGGTTGGGTATCTTCTCCAGTTCTTCTCTCCAGAATATACTGAATTTCATCCGGTCACATTGCGACCTGGGGCTCCACATGGCAGGCCCTTTGGAAATGTTCAGCATCCGGAACTGTATACTGCTTTTGTCCGTAACGATACCGGACAGTCCTCCCAGCGCATCGATCTCCCGGACGATCTGACCTTTTGCGATGCCTCCCATCGCCGGATTGCACGACATCTGGGCGATCTTGGTCATATCCATCGTGACGAGCATCGTCCTGGCCCCCATACCGGCCGCTGCCGCCGCTGCTTCACTTCCGGCATGACCGGCTCCTACCACTATCACATCATATCTTTCCACCCTGCTGATCTTCTTCTGTTTTTTTCCATTCCGCCAGGTATTTATCTTCCCTTCTTCTCATTTTCTCTTTCTTTTCATCGGTATCATCTTCATAACCCAGCAGATGTAATACGCCGTGTATCATCACTCTTCTCAGCTCATCCTCAGGTTCTGTTTTAAATTTAGCAGCATTTTCCTTTACCCGGTCCACACTGATGATGATGTCCCCGTTGATACGTTTTCCTTCATTATAGTCGAATGATATCACATCCGTATACCAGTCATGCTGAAGATATTCAACATTTACTTTGTATACCTGTTCATCATTTTCGAATACAAAGGTAATATCTCCGGGCAGACGGTTTTCATTCATCACCGTCTCACGGACCCATTTTTTTAAATCTCTTTTTTTTTGAAGTATGAAACCCGGAGCTTTTTCCAGAAACAGAACAGCCAACGTATTCTATAATTTGAAGGTCATTTCGACTTCCGTACCGTTTTGATTGAATTTTATATCATCTGACAGCTTGGTCATAAGAAAGACACCCCTTCCATGAATGTTTTCAATATTTTCCGGAGCGGTTGGGTCAGGCACCTTTTTGTAATCAAAGCCTTCGCCCTCATCTTTTATCCTGATCTTCATCGCATTTCCATTGGCATCAATATCAATACAAACCTTTTTTTCAACATCCGATTTGTTCCCGTGAATGATGGCATTGTTAACAGCTTCGATCGTAGCTACCAGGATCTTTCCGTAAAGATCGCTTTCTATCTGATGCTTTTCTGTCATTTCATCAATGATCTTTTCAACCAGATGAAGGCTCTCCGGAGCAGAACTTATTTCAATACTTTTATGCATCTTTCAAGACATAGTTCATTTAGTATTATTTATACTCTTTTTAGTTTCATTTTGTTACACAATAAAATTATTTATTTTTTTCTTGCCAGCCATAATTCCGGGTCCATTTTTTTCAACCCCTGCCAAATTTCAAAGTGAAGAACCGTTTCGCCGGTTTTATTATCGGTAAAGATCGTTCCCAAAGGTTGCTTGATTTTTACATGCTGTCCGGCCTTTACACTTACTTTATATACATTTTGATATACTGTGTAATAATTCCCGTGTTTAATGATCACCGTTTCATTGGCGCCCGGAATAGCAATGATCTTCCGTACCTCTCCTTCAAATACAGCACGTGCTTTCGCTCCTTTTTCCGTCATTATATCTATCCCGTCATTTCTTACCGTAACATTTTTCAGCACCGGGTGCTGATGCTGTCCGAAATCATCGATGATAACACCCCGTTCCGTTGGCCATGGGAGCTTCCCTCTGTTCTTACTGAAATTCCCCGCTATGATCTTTTCCTCCGGTGTCAGTGACAAGGTTCCTTTCCCCTTCTTCTTCTCTTCCGCCAGAACTCTTTTCATCTCATCCGATAACTTCCGTGCTATTCTTTTCTTCGAGTTTATGTCCTTCCGGATCTCCTTCTCTTTCTTTTGCATGTTCTGAACATACAGATTTTTCTTTCTTTTCTCAATAAGCAGATTATTCTGTTCCTTTTTCAGTTTATTAAGTATGTTCTCTCTTTCGGCACGTTCTCTCTCGAGTATTTTTATCTGGTCCTCCAGCTCCTTTTTATTCTTTTCCAGCTCCTGGTACAGCTTTTTTCCGTAATTCAAAAATTGTTGATAATATCTCAATCTTTTATATGCCTGGTTCAGGTTTTCCGAGGCGAAAAGATAGGCCATCACCCCACCGTTCTCCTTATACAATTCATAATATTTTTGAACGATCCAGCCATACTCCTTCTTCAGCATCTCCGTTCTCCTGTTGATCGAATCAACTCTTTCCCGGCTGGCCGCAATTTTTTTCCCGATCAGGTCAATTTCCTGTTCATACCCTCTGATCAGCTTTGTCCGGTTCCTTATCTGCCGGTTCAGAATATATATCTGGTTGACCGTATTTCTTCTGCGTCTTTCGGTGCTTTTTAACAATTTTGTGCTTTCACTGATCTCACGGGAAAGCTGTTCCTGCTTCTTCTTCAGATCTGTCAATGACCCCTGTGCTGTCACACGGGTCACCGCAGTGATCATCATTATGATCCAAATGATCGCTTTTATGTTTTTACATAACCTCATCCAGTCTGTTTACCTTTTTGTATTTGGACCCACTGCTGATCTTCTTTACCGAAAAAGCCGTATTTATTTGATATTCCGGACTTAACAAATGATAGCAATAATTCTTTCCTTCATACCTGGTCTTGATGTTCATTTCCCCGGGTATGTAATACCCTTGTCCAATCCCTATGTATTTTTCAATGTAGATCGCCACCCTGTTGCCTTTCCCCAGATCAAATTCAAAGAATTTCTGTTGATCATCCTTTCGCAACAACCCCTGTTCTTTACTTTTTTTGTCCTCTTCTTTCCGGGTTTTATGTAAAGACAACGGAACCGTCTCCGCGTAATATGTTTTTTTTACCCGGTTGTAAATAAATACTGAATCCCGGTACAGATATATTCTGGCCCCCTCCATCCCGCTCCTGTTTCTCATGGTCACCAACAGCACGGAATCTTTTATGTATCTGATCCCGATCTTTCCCTGGACTTTCACATCCCCGCAATAGGCAAGATCATATTTTTTAACCCACAGGGTCCGGATCTCTCCTACACCGCTCTTCAATGCTTTCCTTTGCGGGCTACATCCTCCGAAAATCAAGCCCGTTAACAGGATCACAAGAATGATCTTTCCAATTCTTTTCACTTCCCGGCGTTATTGATCCTTTTTTCCAGTTCCTGGCGGTCGCCTCCTTTTTCAATAGCCTCTTTCCAGTACTTTACAGCTTCCTCTTTTTTCCCTGATTCAAATAAAATATCCCCATAATGCTTGAGTATCTCAGGACTGCTTTCCCCGCCATTATCGAGGGCTTTCTTAATATATTTTTCAGCATCTTTTACCCTTCCCATTTCAAAGAGGATCCATCCATAGGTGTCCAGAAAAGTATCATCATCGGGATTTCTTTTGATCGTTTCCCCACTCATTTTCAACGCTTTTCTTAATTTCTCCTTCCGCAACGACAGATAATAGCTATAATTGTTCAACAACATATCATCATGCGGATCGATCTTAAGTCCGGCTTCGAAAGCTTCATCTGACTTTTTGTGATCTCCCAGATTCTTATAAACCTCGCCCAGCAAACCGTAAAACTGCTTCAGATAATCCCTGTAGGACAAACCCGTCCCTTTATCAACATAATCATTTCCCCTTCTTTCGACTTTACTGATCCCCTCCCGGGCATATTGGAGGGCTTTGTTGTTATCTCCCTTCTGGAGCCATGCATAACCCACGTAAACATCATAGAGCGGATCTTTCGGAAAGATCTCAATGGCCTTTGTGCCATAAAATATAACGGAATCCTGTTCACCCTGCTGGTCACACACAAAAAGCATCTGTCTCCATGCAATACCATATTCGGGATATTTTTCTATAATATTTCTGAGTATGTTCTTTGCCTTATCATATTGTGCATTCCGGGAATAGTGATCCACCAGCAATAAGCTTGTACGCACATCTCCGGCATACTGCCTGTACAGATCATTCAGGATCTCTTCCATTTTTTCCTGCGAGACGGTATCAGATGCATTTATTTTTCCGGAAATATCAAATGCATAGTTGATCTTTTGTTGCGGATCCACGGTTTCATCTTCAACGATCTTTTGCAGTACCTTCAGTGCATCACTGTATTTTCCCTTGTTCACAAAGTACTTGTAAACCTGATCTTCAACCTGTGGATCATCCGGATATTTTTTGATCAGTTGCCTGTAAATATCATCCGCCTCCTCTGTTTTACCATCTTCTGTCAGGATGGATGCTTTGGCGAGCAACAGGTTTTTATCGGCTCCGAATATCTTTATGGCTTCATTTATTTTTTCAGTTGCTTTCTCATTTTTCCCGGCGACCATCAGGGCGATGGCTTCCTTTTGCATAAGCTCCGCATTGTTCCCTGTCTCTTTTTCCAATTGTGCGTAGATATCAAGCGCCTTCCCGGGTTTTCCGGCTTTCACGAGGAGGTCAGCATAATTCAGCTTATCTTTTATGTTTTCCGGGAATCTCTCGGTTATCTGTTTATATACCGCCAATAAGCTGTCATTTTGTCCATACATCTGAAAGATGCTGGCCAGCTG
>WFRO01000177.1 GCA_015486475.1 Bacteroidales bacterium | reverse complement strand
GTGTGGTGGGGTTCATTGCTGCCGGCCTGCTGGGCTTCTGGCTGCTGATCTCCATCTTGCGGCACGGGAAGATGTAGGGCTGCGGTTTTATTTACCTCAGATTACGCATTAGGAAGCTAAGAATTAGCTGAACTAATGCGTTAGCTGGGGTTAACCCCGATCTAGGAGTTCACGGTTTTGGTGTAACCAAAACCGATGAAATCCTTAATCGATCAGCAATGAAAAGCGCTTGCGATTTTCATTTGCTGATTTTGGGTTTTACCTCCCCGAAATAAAGATAAAGTGTTCCTTTATACAGACCGGATGCCTGTGTCTTTTGTCCCTGAGGGCCCAGATCTGCAGCTTCATGGAATTTCGTACCGATGGGCGGGATGGCATGAAGCACGGAGATATCGCCTTCGGGCCAGATCATACGGGCATGGCGGGGCTCATACCCTTCGGGCTGGCTGTACACACGCAGGTACAGGCCCTCGTCGGGGGTGGCCAGCGTGATGGGGCCGTCGGTGGTTTCGAAGACGACCCAGGAGAGACCGGCATAGTATCCCGGGAATTCGGGATAATCCCACGCTGTCGCCGGGGCAAAGCTGTTGTACCGGTTCTCCCAGACGCCCGGCGTGGCTCCCTTGAGCCGGTCTTTCCATACACGGTAGGGCCCCTTGCCCAGCCAGCGCATGCCCTGCATCCGGACTTCGGGATAACGGAAGCTGATGCCCAGGTAGTCCACGGCTCCCTCATAAGGAAAAGCGTAATCAAGACGCAGCCATCCGCCCGGCAGGATGGTCCATTGCAACTGCCGGAAAAAAGGGTGATGGCGGACGGTCACTGTCACACCGGAGTCAGTCACGACAGCCTGTGACACGGGCAGGATACGCGGCTCTTTTTTGTTTACCGGTACTATGAAAGGCCCTTCACCGAAAGGGATCACATGATCGCCGGTGCGTACCTGCCGGAGGATGCCGTAACGCTTGTCGAAATAAAAAGTGAAAGCGCCTGAGGATACCTCCAGATCTCCGATCGTCTCTTTGATCTGAGGGGCAGGACCTTCGCTGTGCACGAAAGCGGCCAGGGTGTGATGATTATCTTTTAGCTTCCACGACCAGGAGAACAGCTCCTGTCCGGAAGGATCGCGGGCGGTGAGGCGAAGCAGGTCAGCCTGCCGCAGGGCTTCCGGCGGGAGGTTCAGATGAAGGGTGCCTTTCTGCCCTGCGGGCAGGTCGGGACCGGGTTGTGTTCCTTCGGCTAGTATGGAGTTATTATGTGGGGGCCTGCCGGGCAGAGGAAGTCGTTGGAGTTGCCAGGAGAAGGTGCACTTCTGCAGGTTGGTGAAAGCATAGCGGTTCTCTATGGGGATGGATCCGTCGAGATCTGCCGGGAGGGGATCCTCCGTCCCGATATATACGGGTGACCAGATCTCTTTGACGGTGAAGAAGCTTCCCTCTTTTTCATGCCAGGGCCCCACGATGCCGTCGGGGGCATGGTTGCCGTCCACATCGATGAAGCAGTTGCGGTCGGTGCGGACGATCCCCTCATCGGCGAAGACCCAGAGGAACATGCCGCCGGTATGGGGGTTGCCCCACATCAGGCGCCAGAAATCATCCAGACCGGCGCCGGAGCCCCCGTCGTAGAGACCATGCAGATGCTCGGTAGGCATGAAGATCGCCGGGCCTTTCAGCTTGTTCTGCACGCTCTCGTAGCTCTCATAATGGTCGGTGTCGATGCCGTTGAACAGCTCCCAGGGGTGGAGCACCCTGCGGCGCTGCAGATCGTAACGGGCGAACTCTCCGTCGAGGGCAGTATTCCAGCCCCCCTCGTTGCCATTGTCCCAGAAAAGGATCGAGGGGTGGTTGGCATCGCGGACCACCATCTCTCTGACCAGCTTCTTCCCGGTGGGAGTGTCATAGGGAGGCCTTTGCCATCCGGCCAGCTCGTCCAGGACGTACAGGCCCAGCTCGTCGCAGTAGTCGAGGAACCACGGATCCGGGGGATAATGCGACATGCGTACAGCGTTCATGTTCATGGACTTAATAAGCCGCACATCGTCGTAACAGTCTTTCCGGCTGAGGGCCCTGCCCGTGGCGGGGCGGAAGCTGTGGCGGTCGCAACCTTTGAGGACGATGCGCCGGCTGTTGAGGAAGAGTCCTTCGCCCTCGCGCACCTCGAAGGTGCGGAAGCCGAGACGTTCGCGGACCGTATGGATCACCTGTCCGTCGCGGACGAGGGAGAGGTCCACGTAATAGAGTACGGGGTCTTCGGCATTCCAGGGATGTATGCCTTGCACTTTCGTATGGAGCAGGGCCAGGGTGTCGCCTTTGCGGAGGGGGGCTTCGAAGGGAGCGCCCACCGCCGTGCCGGCACGGGTGACCACCTGCCCCCGGACGGTGCATCTTTTCTTCATCTTCCCCGTATGTACGGCAGCCCGCAGCGAGCCGTCGGCGCAGCCGTCCAGGGAGGTCCGGGAAATATATTCCTGCGGCACGGCTTTCAGCCATACGGGCCGGTAGATGCCGCCGAAGATCCAGTAGTCGCTGTGGCGCTCGGCCAGGTTGATACGCTCATTGGACGACATCTTATGTACTGTCACCGCAAGGTCATTGCTGTCGCCGCAGTGGACCAGCGGGGTGATATCATATTCGAATTGGTAGAAGCCGCCCTGGTGGACAGGACCGGCGGAGAGACCGTTGACAAAAGCTTTCGTGTCGGTCATCACCCCGCCGAAAACGAGGAAAATACGCTTGCCCTCCCAGCGGGGCGGGATGAAAAAACGGGTGCGGTAGTGGCCGGCCTCGCGGCCTTTGTCAGCCTCCTTGTCCTTGCCGTAGTTGTAGGTGCCAAATCCGTGCTGTTCCCAGCAGGAGGGTACGGGCAGGGTGCTCCACACGCCTGCACGGCGTCCCCCGTCCACCATGAACTGCCAGGACACGGGATCGGCGGCGTCCGGCCCCGAGAGGTAGCGGGTCTCGGTCTGCTGGGCAGAAAGGGGGAGGGACGAAAAAGCAAACAGGGCTAAAAATAAAAGCTGTTTCATGACGGGTAAGGGTTATTTCCTTGGCAGGTAATAAAAAAATCCGTCTTCGGCGCCGATGAGCAGGTCGGGGATGCCGTCGCCGTTCCAGTCGACGTGGGTGGGGCAGGTGCTGTGGCCGGCCAGGTAGAGGTCGTTCAGGTTGCCTTCGTCCTTAAAGACAAAATGATCATTGCTCCCGATGTTCCTGTAGAGGGCGATGTTCTTTGTATTGACCAGCAGGTCGAGGTCGCCGTCGCCGTCCCAGTCGACGAGGTCGATCTTGCGGCGGCCGCTGTGGCCTGCTTTCCGGTCATTGAGGCGGAGGGGGTTGCCCTGGGTGTCGAAAAAGATCCGCTGTCCCGGCCTGAGGATCAGATCTCCGTCTTTTTTCTCCCGCTCGAACCAGCTGAGGTAGCCTTCGTGGTCGAGGATCACCAGGTCGTTGAGCCCGTCATGGTTCAGGTCAATGACCACGGGGCGGGTGCGCCACTGCACCACCAGCTCACGGGGAGCGGGATCCCACCAGTTCCAGGCCGGTTTGGGCGGGGTGCCGGGCCAGTCCACCTGCACGGGGCGGGCTTCGCCCAGCACAGGATGCCGGCGTGTGCCGTTGTTGGGCAACCAGAGGATCTTGCCTGTGATATCGTTGAGGACAATGTCGGGCAGACCGTCCATGTTCCAGTCGGCCACGTAGGGGACGGTGTAGCCCCATTTGGCTTCGGCAGGCCCCTGGATCGACATGTTCTTCCCGGCCATGATGCGGAACACCTTCCCGCCGGCCTTCAGACGCACCGGCGCGGCCCAGCGGGGTGTGGCGCCGCCGCCCAGGTTCTCAAAATACTCCAGGAAGCCTGCCGAGTTGCCGGCGATGAGGTCCTCGTCGCCGTCACCATCCCAGTCGAAACTGCAGGGGGTGGCCAGTACACCGCATTTGACGAAGTCGGCCTGCTGCCTGAAATAGCGCGGGGCGGCTACCACCGGTTTTCCATCGGGATCTTTTCCGGTATTCCCGATGAAGACCACGCGGCCGTCTTCCATGCCCACGAGGATGTCGGGATCCTGGTCGCGGTCCCAGTCGTACACCACCACTTCGGGCATCTCCAGTTCGAGATGCAGCACCTGGCTGCCGGTGGTGAGGAAACGACCGGGAGCATAAACCGGGGCGGTGCGGGTGCCGGTATTCTCGAAGAAGGTGATGCGGTCGAGAAACTCGCCGCAGAGGAGATCGAGGTCGCCGTCGCCGTCCCAGTCCACCAGGTTGGGAGAGGGCTTGCCGTACACATCCACCGGCCGGCCGCCGGCGAGGATGTGTTGCGCAGGACCGTAGCGGGGTTTTTCGTTGGTGCCGTTGTTCTTTATCCAATAGACATAGCCGTGCAGCCTGCCATGGATCCACTCCCCTTTATCGTTATAGGCATCATCCCATCCGTACTCCCGCCAGTCGCTGGCGCCGACGATCAGGTCGTAGCGTCCGTCGCCGTCGTAATCGGCAAATTTCCACTGGTTGGTGCGGCCGGAGAAGAACTCCTGCTTGTACCGGATCTTTTCGGGATGCGAAAAAAGATCATCCCGGAAGTTGCGGTACATTACACCGGGGGTGCAGAGGACCATGATGCCGCCGGGCCAGGAGACGGTGAGGTTGTGGAGACCGTCGGCGATCTTCTTCCCTTTGGAGAAGATGCCGTCGCCCCGGTTCTCAAAGTAGTACATCCCTTTGGAGGGTTTGTCGCGGCAGGTGACCAGCAGGTCGTTGAGACCGTCACCGTTCCAGTCGACAGGTACAGGGTTGGCCCACAGCCCCACCCCCAGATCGACCACCAGCCCGGGATGATTGTACGGGAGCCGGTATGCGGCCGGATCCTGGGAGAAAAGGAAGAAAGTCTGAAAAAACAATAATGTGGATAGGAACAGAGATCTTTTTTTCATGGTTATGTTGTTGGTAAGAAATTAGCTCGCTTCTTTGCCCGCCGTAGTCCTCGCAAGCCGGGACGAAGGCAGGGCGCTCGCGAAATTAAGTGGAAATTAGCTCCCTGCGGTCGCGAAATTAGGTAGTCATTAGGTAGTCATTAGGTAGTCATTAGGTAGTCATACGATTGTCATACAATAGTCATTCGATGGTCATTCGAAGGTCATTAGGCTGCTTTGCAGCCGAAATTAGTTCGGGCTGTGCCCTCACGAAATTTATCCCGACTCGTCGGGATGAAATTAAGTAGAAATTAAGTAGCCATTTATCAATCATCCTTCGAACCTGAAACCTGGAACCTGAAACCTGAAACCTGAAACCTTCTTTTGCCTTATTACTTATTACTTTTTACTTATTTTCACTTCCTTCCCTTCATACTCCACCACCTTATCCGCCTTCTCTTCGGGATAGATGCCGGTGCCATGGCCTTTTTCCACCCACACGATGCGGAAGGTACGTTTTTTCAGCATGCCCGGGAACGATCCTCTCCGGCTGCCGATGGTCAGGGTCTGCTGCTCCTCATCCCAGGTGACGGGGATAGTGATATAGACGCCTTTTTCGTAGTCATAGTTGTCGTTCTCATCCTCGTACAGGACAAAATGAGCATCCGCCCCGGTATAGATCCGCAGCTCGATGGGATCGGCCGGTTTCTGGGTGGCATACTCCATCACCGGACCCATGGGCAGGATGCTGCCGGCCCGGACGAAGAGGGGCATCTCACTCACCGGGGCGGGCACCTGTACGGTCTGTCCGCCCGTATAGCTGTCTCCCCGCCAGAAATCGTACCATTCTGCACCGGCCGGCAGATAGACCTGTTTGTTCCTGACCTGTGTGAGCCTGGGCTTCCGCAAGGTGTCCCGCACCGACGGGGGGATCCATGCCAGTTTGGTGGTGGCATTGCCCAGCAACTGGAAATATTCGAGGGTGATGGGATATTTTTTATGGGCCTCCAGGGTGATGGTCCCCTCATCGATCGTTACGCCGTGCCCCGTCCAGTTCTCCACCACGGTCTTTCCGCCGATCTTCACCCGGATGCCGTCATTGGAGGTGGTCAGGAAGGTGTATTTCCCGGTTTCTTCCGGTCGTATCTCCCCCGTCATGCGCACGCTGAAATAGTGCTTGTTCACTTGGGAGGGGAGGGAGGTGCCGTCGTTCCAGTTGATGTTTAATTTGCTAATGTTTCTCTTGGTTTTCAGGGTGTCGAAATCGGTTCCCTGGTAGAACCGTACGGACAGGCTTCCTTTCTGCCCTTTGTCGTCGTACAGTGCGGAGGAGGGGATCACCTCGCCGGTATAATTTTTCTCAAAGTACATCTTTTCTGTTACCGGGGCTACCAGGAAGGCCGGCCCGAACATATATTCATCCCCTGTTTTCCGTGCCGTAGTATCGGCGGGGAAATCCATGGGCAGTCCCCGCATGAGGGTGTACCCGTGGCTGGTGACCTGCCAGGCCAGGGAGTAAATGTAGGGCAGCAGGCGGTAGCGCAGCTCGTCGAAGCTTTTCAGGGGATGGTAGGTCCACGACCCTTCGCCGCCGAGATTATAGATCTCGCGGGGGGTGCCCGTGCCGTGGGAGCGGAAGATGGGGCAGAAGGTGCCGAACTGGAACCAGCGCAGGTAGAGCTCGCGGTAGGCGTTGTCGCGGTTACCCAGGGGATCGTCGGGAAAAAAGGCGCCTATGTCGGTGGTCCAGTACGGGATACCCGCCATGCAGAAGTTGACGCCGGCGGTGATCTGATGGCGGAAGACCTCCCACCGGGCATGTATGTCGCCCGACCAGGTGGTGGCGGCGTAACGCTGCTGGCCTGCATAGGCCGAGCGGGTGAGGATATAGACCCTTTTTTGGTCGGTGGTCCTTCGCTGGTTCTCATACACCCCTTTTGTGCTCATCAGCGAGTAGGAGAGCAGGTAACGGGCCATGCTGCCCAGATGGGTAGTGCCCAGGTGCTCCATGGCAGCGACCCGCTCGTCGAGGGTGGCGCCGCTCACCTCCGGCTCGGTGGCATCCATCCACCAGGCGTCCATGCCCAGGGAGAAGATGTTGCGGTTGAGCCATTTCCAGTAATGATCGCGTGCTTCCGGGTTATAGGGATCGTAGAGGCCCCGTTCTATGCTCTGCCTGCCGGTGATGAGATAGCCCTTTTCTTTCATCTCCTTGTAGATGGTGGTCTGCGGGGCGAAGTTGGGCCAGATGGAGATCATGATATGGGCATGGCGGGCGTGCACACTGTCGATCATCCCTTTGGGATCGGGGTAGCGGGTGCTGTCAAACTCTATGGCGTTCCAGCCGTGGCTGCCCCAGTACAGCCAGTCCTGGACGATGTCGTCCAGCGGAAGATGACGGCGGCGGTACTCCCGCACGACGTCCAGCAGCTCTTCCTGGGTATGGTAACGCTCCCTGCACTGCCAGTAGCCATAGGCCCAGCGGCCGTAAAGAGGTGCCTGCCCCGTGAGATGGCGGTACCCGCCGATCACCCCGTCCAGGTTGTCGCCGGCGATGAAATAGTAATCGACGGCATCGGCTACCTTCGACCACATCGTCGTGCCGTCAGCACCGTCGTGGAACTTTGTCAGGGAGTAGTTGTCCCAGAGGATGCCGTAGTTCTTCGTGGTGACAAAGAAAGGTGTCACCGCCTGCCTGTTCTCCTGGAAGAGGATGCGGTCATGGCCCCGCAGGTCCATCACCCCGTCCTGGTATTGTCCCAGGCCGTACACGGACTCGCCGGGAGAAAGGAGGAAAGACTGGGTTATGCTATAGGCCTGGTCTGTCTCACCGGGGACGGTTACAGGTGTGAGAGCGGCCCTGCCGGCCTGCAGCAGGGTGTCGCCCTGCCGGTTCAGGAAGAGGAGCGTCCCTTTTTCTTTGTCCAGGCGTACGGTGAGACGCGGTGTGATCAGCTCGGCAGAACGGTCATCCTCTTTTTTCTGCCAGCCTTTTTTTCGTAACGGCCGGGCGATGACCATCAGGCTCGGGCGTTCCTTTAGTTCTTTGACCGGGGATACCGTCACGCGAATGATACCTTCGTCATATACCCGGAGGCGAATGAAACCCTTGCCGGCGGGTTGTTGTATTTCCGGTGCCCGGGAGGAGCAGGCGGCGAGGAGAAGGAACAGCGGGAGGAAAAGGATCTTTTTCATGGCAGGCAGATAAAAGGTTATTTGAATTGAATACTGTAAAGATCGGCATCTTTCATGACAAAATGAAGGCGCACCGTTTTTCCCTTCAGTGTAGCCAGGTTCTTCCCTGAAGTCCAGGTGACGGGTTTGGCGATCTCATTGCCGATGATCTCCCGGCACTCCTGCAGGGAGAAACCGGAGAGAGGGCGGCCCCCGGCATCCTGTATCTCCACCTGTACCGATCCGGCGGCCGAAGTGGAGAAATTGAGGAAGAGGGTGTCACCATTGAATCGAAAAGGTTTGGTGGTCAGGGAGCCTCCTTTGTAGGGTGCATTTACCGATACGAACCCGTCGATGCGCAGGGAATAACGGTGCAGGTGGGCAGTGGGCTGGGCATAGTCTTCATTTAGATAGAGGGACATCTCCGTGGGACTGGTCTGTACGATGTTGAGCGCCGGGTAGTTGGAGCGGGAGACCCAGTTCTGCAGCCCTATGCCGGGGCGCACGTACCCTTCCATGAAGGTGCGGCAATAGCGGTTGCCGCCCCGGCTGCTCATCAGCACGGCATCGGAGCAATCGTGAAAGTATTTCGGGTTGACCCGGAGGGCGCGGGCCTGCTCCCCGGTGAGCACCTGGCGGTGCGGCATAAAACGGGCTGCCACGGATATGTAGATGTGGGGAGCGCGGTAGTAGGGCGCGGTCTGGTTGGTATAGAGCTGCTCCCGCGGCGTGTTGCCGAAACTCATCTCCACCGGCTTGCTCCAGTGGAGGAAATCGTCGGAGACGGTACGGCTCACCGTGCGGTAGTTGACACCGTTCTCCCGGGTCCATGTGCGGAAGTAGCAGATGTATTTTTGCTCGGCCTCCGACCAGAAAGATACGTTCTGCGAGTCAAAAGCCCCTTCCGTTATCACCGGCTTGTCCTGCATCTTTTTCCAGTGGATGCCGTCGGGGGAAGACCAGGCGATGAGGCCGCTCTTCGAGATACCACCCAGGGCCTTGTAACGCTCTCCGGCCGGCACACCGGGACGGGTGTCAAGGAAAGGGGAGAAGTTGTGTGTCACCGGCGCAGCATGGGCCAGAATGACATTGTTGTTCCGGGTGCCGTCCACCTCAAAGAGTCCCAGGTCGGGCTTCGTCCAGTGGATGCCGTCCTTCGACCCGGCATAGCAGGTGACCTCCATCGGGCTGCCGTCACTGCTGCCCTTAGGCATACCACGATAGTACAGACGAAAAAGACTGTCTTCCCTTATCACCGTGACATAGGCACAGAAAGCACCTTCCCAGGGCTTGTCAAAGGACATCACAGGGCCTTGGTCCACGGGATGGTGCAACACCAGCGAGGTGCCCTCCATGCGGTCGATCAAAAAAGAGTCGACGAACAGCTCCAGGCGGTTCCTGAGATCCGGAATTTCCCCGGCACTCTTCTCCTGCGCAGATGCAAATACAGGCAGAAGAAGAAAAAGTGCAAGAAAGAAATAGGTATTTAAATAGGCATTAAAATAGGTATTTAAATATCTATTTAAATAGGTAGATTTTGGTTTATTGTTCATGGTTCAAGATTCAGTTAGAGACAAGGCATGCCTTGTCTGTACTTCGTGGTTCGTGGTTCGTAGTTCGTAGTTGGTGGTTGGTAGTGAAAGGCTTCTCGCAGAGGACACGAAGAAGCGCTGAGAACGCAAAGAGGAATGGTTGACGCAACCTGAGCTCTGTGCTCTGTGCCCTGTGCCCAGCACCTGGCACCCCGCCCGTCCGCCCGGACGAATGTCCAGTCGGACGGGGCTGACGCCAGTCGGACGGGCAGCACCCAGCACCCAGCACCCAGTACCCAGCACCTTTCCACTTTTCATACTTTTCGACTTTTATCACTCTTCGACTTTATTGATATATCCATAATACCTCCCCATCCAGTAGGGCAGGAGCCAGAAGGTGGGGCTTGCTTCGGTGCGGCCGCCGTCGCCCTGCACGGCTTTCCAGGGGTTCTTGTCCCAGCGCATGATGCCTCTTTCTCCGGGGGGCAGGAGGCGGCTGGTTTCCACATCCTCCAGGATAGGTTTGTGGGTGAGGGTGATGTCTTCGCGGCGGCTGTTGTCGACAGTCCAGCGGACCAGGTCGAGGGGGTTGTCGCGCAGAAAGAGCACAGAACGTTCGAGTCTCACCTCTTTTTTCCGGAAAGCATCGTAGGTATAGTAATAGAAGGGGCTGTCGTCGTTCTTGCAGGCCTGGTACCAGGCATCCATGCTTTTCTGGTAAAGGTCGCGGAGGGTCTCGTCTTTCTCATAGAGCATGAGGGAAGGGTAAGCGAGGGCCACCAGTTCATCGTCAATGAAGGTGCGCCAGGCAGGCATCACCGTTTTGGCCTGCAGGGTGTTCTCAGCATAGTGATGGTCCTTTATCAGTTTTTCGTACTCCTGCTGGTATTTTTCTTTGCCGCTCACTTCGTAAGCCAGCTTGAGATAGGAGAGGATCTCCAGCGAGTTGATCCCTCTTTCGGTGGCCCAGTCGGGGTCGTCGTTGAGGTAACGGGGAGCCCACACGCCCCATTTGGTGTGGGTGCCGTCGAGATCTTTCAGCACATAGCCGTTGTCGATGATATAGTCAAGGATCCGGGTGACATGCCGGCTCACCTCTTTGCGGAGCTGCGGATCGTCTTTGGCGATCATCTCCCAGAAAATGGTGTATCCGTACATGTGACCGGTGATCTCGTCACTGCTGGTATCTCCTTTCCAGAGCCATTTACCGTCCTTCGATCTCCGCCAGTGGTTCTCCACTTTTTTATCGCGCGGGTTGTGTACCAGCCGGTCGGCGTACTGCCGGTCCGTGATGGTCTCGTTGGGATCGGCCATGCGTTTCCAGGTAACGGGGATGACCGTGCGGGCTACGAAACCGTCTGTTCCCGTGACCGTCTGCAGGAACTTCAGGGCATGGAAAGCTTTTACGGCGTTTTCCCGTGCTGCCGGGTTTTTGGTGACGGCATAGCGGTAGCTCTCCATGGCCAGGTACATGCTGGTGTACTGCCCGTCATTGTCATCGTCCATGGGTTCCCAGGAGGTGGTGTCGCCGGGGGTGCGCAGGCGGCATTTCTCCACCAGTCCCGGTTTCCGTATATGGCGCCTTTCCAGGAGGCCCTGGTAATAAGCGGCTTTCTGTTCCAGGGTGATCTTCTTCTTCCGCAGGACGCTTATGCCCCCCGCGGTGGCCACCCAAACGTCGCCCCGGCTGTCGAAGGCGATGTCCCGCACACGGTCGTCGGGCAGCCAGCGCAGACTGTGACGCAGCGAGTGTTTGGGGCCCAGGAAACGCACCACCCCGCCGTCAGTGCCTGCCCACATCACGCCGGTAGGGGCTCTCTCCACACATCTTACCCAGATGTTGGGAAGACCCGTGGCCGGGGTGATGTCCGTCAGCTTCTGGTCCTTGTTGGTGGTGAATACGGAGATACCTCCGAGGCCTCCTATCCAGACCTCTTTGTTGGTGTGGTATGCGATGTCGAAGATATTATCACTGATGAGCTGGGAGGGGTTCCACAGGTGGGTGACATGCTCTCCGCGGCGGTGCCACACCCCGCGGCCCGTGCCCAGGTAGAAACCTCCTTTGATATCGGTCACCAGACAGCGGTCCTCCCGTGAGAAAGGCATCTCTTCCTTCTCCCAGGCTTTGCCGTCATAACGCCACAGGCCGGCCGGCCCCATGGCCAGGATATCCGTACCGTCACTGCCTGCGACAGCCATGGGGCCATCCACATCTGCGATCTTTTCTTTTTTCAGTCCGTTGAAACGGTAGAGACCGTTCCAGGCAGCGACCCATACTTTAGCTTTCCTGTCAAGATAGAGATCGAAGACAGGCCCCTGTTCCGCTGCCGGCAGGGCGGCCTGCCATGAGCTCCTGCCGGGCTGCAGGAAGAACAGGCCCGCCGGGGTGCCGGCCCAAACGACATCGTTGCTGTCCACCAGGATGGTGCGTACATCATTGGCCGCCTTTGAAGGCAGGAGGTAGAACTGACGGTATTCCTGAAGGAACGGCTCATCGGGGATGCCGGCATGCGAGAGGGTGAGAGAGGAGAGGAGAGAAAGTGAGATAAGGAGGACCGTTCTCATGAAATTACATTTTGATGATGCATTTGTGGATCTCATAAATATACTTTTATTTCAGGATTAATGATACAATGCCTGGGCAGGGACGGGTATAAGCGTTTTGCCGGGTACCTTCCATTTGACCACCAGCTTCTTGGCGCGTCCCATCTGGAAGTAGAAGAGACGTACGGGATGGAGGCCTTTCTTCATCCCTACGTTGCTCAGCAGTGCCTGGGCGGGGTGGCCGCCGTCGTTGTCGATGACCTTCCTGCCATCGATGAAGAGCACCGCGCCGTCGTTCGATTCCAGGTAAAATTTATACAGTCCGTCCACCGGCGCTTTGAGGTAGCCGTCGAACTCATAGCTGAAAGGACGCTGATCGCGGATAGAGTCAACATTGAAAGTAGCGATGACGCCCCGGTTATTTACCGGGTATTTCAGCCGGTCGGCGGTGGTCTCGCAGAACCCTTCGCGGTACACATAGCGCAGGCCGGGGCGCGCATGGGCTACGGGGGTAGCAGGTGTGAGGACCGCCTTGCGGAAGGTCTGTGCCACGGCATAGCCGGGTGGCAGGTCTTTGACATAACAGCGGGCCCGCAGGGTGAGGGAGTGATCGACGATGAAAGGCTTGCGATAGGCGGGTGCCTGATCATCCGGCTCGCTGCCGTCGAGGGTATAACGGATCACTGCATTGCCGGCAGGACAGGAGAGGGACACCTTCGTCCGGTCGAGGAAGACACGCTCGCTGAAGGAGATCACCGGCAGAGGTGCTGCCACATACTTCGGCATGGGGGGCCTGTCTTTGGGATCCACTCCCCAGGCTTTATTGGGCCTGGCGCCAAGGGTGAAAACCAGCTCGCCGCCGGCCTGGATGTCCTGCGAGCGCAGCCAGGTGTGGGTGTAAGGCTGACCGTTGAGGGTGACCTTTTGGATATAGGGATGGTCCGGAGCATTGTTCTCCGCCCTGATAACGAAAGTCTTTCCGTTCTCAAGATGGAGGGTGGTCCGGTCGAAAAGGGGGCTTCCGAAAACGAAGTAGTCGAGGCCGGGGGTGACGGCATAGAGACCCAGGCTGCTCAGCACATACCAGGCCGACATCTGGCCGGCGTCATCGTTGCCGCAGATACCGGCGGGGGTGTCGTCGTAAAGGGTGGTGAGGATCTCTCGCACACGGGACTGTGTCTTCCAGGGAGCGCCGGCATAGTCATACAGGTAGGCGATGTGGTGGCTGGGCTCGTTGCCGTGGGCATACTGGCCGATCTGCCCCGAGGCGTCGGCCACCTTCATGACATTGGTGTCCACGGGGGTGGTAAAGAGACGGTCGAGCCAGCCGACAAAGGCCGTATCACCGCCCATCAGGTCAATGAGGCCGTACACATCCTGGAAGACGCTGGGCGTGTACTGCCAGGCATTGGCCTCGGTATAGTTCATCGTGCTCTCACCGGGGTTGAAGTCGGGCAGCCAGGTGTAGTCGCTGCTTTTGGGCACCATGAACTTCACCTTCTTGTCGAAGAGGTTGCGGTAGAACTGTCCCCGCTGGTTGAAGAGGTTGAAAGCCTTTTCGTCCACCCCTTCGGCCAGGCGCGTGACACACCAGTCGTCGTAAGCATATTCGAGGGTACGGGAGACCGACTGGGAGGCCAGGTCGTAGGGGATGAAACCGTATTGCAGGTAGAACTTCTTGCCGGCGCGGTAGCTGTCGGCCAGGTGGATCATGGCCTGCAGGGCCGTGTCGCGGGAGAAACCGCCGATGCCTTTGGCCCAGGCGTCCGCCGTCACGGGCAGCGAATGGTAGCCGATCATGGCATAACGCTCGTTGCCGGAGAACTCCATGATGGGCATGTTGCCGGCATCCTCGTAACGTTCCAGGAAGGTGCGGATGAAGTCGCGTGTGCGTTGCCGGTTGATGATCGTCTGCAGGGGATGCAGGGCGCGCCAGGTGTCCCAGAGGGAGAAGTTGGTGTAGTTGACGAAGTCTTTGGCAGTATAGACCTTGCCGTTGGTACTGCGGAAACGGCTGTCCACGTCCATGTACAGGCTGGGGTGGATGAAGGCGTGATACATGGCCGAGTAGAAGATGCGCTTCTCTTTCTCCGTGGCGCCGTCGAGGGTGATCCTGCCCAGCTCCCTGTTCCAGGCCGTGCGGGCCTTTTCCCGGACAGCATCGAAATCCCAGCCGGGGATCCCGGCTTCCAGGTTCTTGCGTGCGCCCTCGATGCTGATCGTGGAGAGACCGATCTTCAGGAGGAGGGGCTTGCCGTCGGAGGCATCGAAGCGGAAAGCAGCTTTCAGCGAGGGGGGCGTGATGCCGTGGGCTTTCATTTTTTGTTCTTTGTATTCTTTCACCGGCTTGTTGAAACGGGCGACGAAGTACCACGTCCTGGGTCCGTCGAGGCCTCCCGAGGCGGCGCGGTAGCCGGTGATCTCGCCGCCGGGACCGTCGAAGTGGAGGAAGAGGCTGTCGGGACGGTCTTCATTGCCGTGGAACAGGTCGAGGAGGACGTAAGCCTCATCAGTAGCGGGGAAAGTATAGCGGTGGAAGCCGCAGCGGGGCGTGGCCGTCAGCTCGGCGGTGGTCTGACAGTCGTCGAGGAGTACTTTGTAGTAGCCGGGGAGGGCGGTCTCATGGTCGTGGGAGTAGGCTGAGCGGTAGCCGGCGGCCGGGTTGTCCTCCGGTCCCGCCTGCCACTTGATGCGGCCCGTGTCGGGCATGAAAAGGATGTCGGAGCCGCCGCCACCGCCCGTGCCGCTGTAGTGGGTGTGGGTAAAACCCATGATGGTGGGGTTGGACCAGTGGTAGCCGGAGCAGTTGTCCCACTCGTTGAGACGCGTGTCGGGACTTACCTGTACCATGCCGTAAGGCCATACGGCGCCGGGGAAGGTGTGGCCGTGGAAGCCCGTGCCGACCATCGGGTCGGCATATTGCGTGAGGTCGGCAGCCTGCCGGCTGCAGGCCCCTGCCAGGAGGAGGGGGAGGAAGAGGATGAGAAATAGTCTTTTCATAGCGCTATGCTTTAATAGATTTGTGGATCATGGGGCCTACATCCCCGGGCGGTGCCCGGAGTTAATGTTTGGAGTGCCTAGAGTTTGAAGTACTTGGAGTGCGCTAAAGTTAAAAGTTGACGGCATAAAACTTTTCATTTAATTTAATCAGTCAATCATTCACGCATTCGTGCATTACCTACCTTGCAACCAGCATCCCTTCGAGCTTCGCGTATCGAGCATCGAGCTTCTTCACCCAGCACCTTGTAACCAGTACCTTGCACCCTAATTATTATCTGTTAATTATTAATCCTTTTCTCAATTTCTTCCCAGTCTATCTCCATCCCCCACACCTGCCGGAAGTCCTTTCCCGTAGCATCTTTGACGATCTTGCCCTGGGCGTTCTTCGTGGGGGTGCGGACGTCCCAGGCGGCCAGGGTGCCGTCG
>WFRO01000176.1 GCA_015486475.1 Bacteroidales bacterium | reverse complement strand
TTCGGCAGCCATCGTGGCCGTCAGCAGGCGGTAGGCCTGCACCATCACGCGGGTGTTGCTCGACTTCATCGAGAGCACCACCTCGTGGAAGCCCTCCTCGCGGCAGATACGCAGGTACTCCATGGCCGAGACCACCATGCCGCGGGGCGTGTCACCATATTCTTCCACGATGCGTGTGGCCAGCGAGCCGTGGTTGACGCCTATGCGCAGGGCTGTACCGTGCTGTCGCAACAGCTGCAGCAAGGGCACCAGCCGCTCCCTGATCTGCTCCAGGGCCGCCTTTTCCCGGGCCTCCGGGGGAAGATCCTCCGGCACCCGCACCCGGACGAAGTTGCCCGGGTTGATGCGCACCTTCTCCACGATGCGGGCCGCCGTACCGGCGATATCGGGATTGAAATGGACATCGGCGATCAGAGGAGTGCGGTAGCCCCGCCGTCGCAGGCTGTCCCGTATGTTGGCCAGGTTTTCCGCCTCGGCAACGTTCTGCGCCGTGAAACGTACATAATCGGCGCCGGCACGAATAATGCGTATGCTCTCCTCCACACACGCCTCCGTGTCGGTGGTGGGAGAGGAGGCCATGCTCTGCAGGCGGATGGGATGATCCCCGCCCAGCGGCACATCCCCCACATGCACTTCGCGTGTCCTGACACGGCCGGGAGAAGATATGCGTTTCAGAAATATTTTTTGTAAATTGATATCCTGCATGAAAAGACGTATTTTAGTACACGTTTTTGCAAATATACGCCAGAAAAAGAGAAATAGTACCAGGCATGAACGACCATCTTTTTTCCTTACGTAAAGGGACCTCCGGGAAGACTTTCCTGTTGTCTTTTTTGCTCATCTTCTTTTTATTCCCCGCAACACTTTTCTCCCGCAGTCTGGAGGATATCAAACGCAGCGGGAAGATATACATCGCTTTCGACCCCTCCGACCTGCAGACGATCAACTACCCCCTGGCGTATGAGTTCGCCCGCTTCCTCGATCTCGATGTGGAGGAGGTGATCATCAACTGGGACGAGGTCTTCAGCCACAACGGCGTGCGTCCGCCCGACCTGGAGACTAACCCCGATTATCATTATACCCCCGACGTGTTCAGGAAAGCGGATATCGTCTGCAGCACCTTCTCCATCCTGGAGTGGCGGAAAAAGCTCTTTGACTTTGCCGAGACCCTTCAGTCGGCCGAGCTGCTGGTGATCCGCAAGGACGTGCCGATGCCGCGGGGACTGGAGAAGCTCAAAGGGATGAAGATCGCCCTGATGGACGGCACCAGCTTTGTGACGCACCTGGAAGCTATCAACAAGAAGATCGGCGGCGGTATCAACATGATCCTCACCAACGACATGCAGGGATCGGAAGAGATGGTGCTGCGGGGCGACGCCGACGGTGTCATCCTGGATGCCGACGAGGCCCTCAGCTTCCGCAAGCAACATCCCGGCGACCTGGTCATCGTCTTTCCCATCAGCAAGATCACCAACTCGGCCTGGGTCGTGGAAAAAGGGAATCCGCTGAAGGATGAGGTGGAGAATTTCTTCAAGACGATCACCAACAACGGCGTGCTGGACAAGATCTTTTACGAAAAATTCGGAGAGAAATATTCGGTGTTCGTGGAGAATATCAATCCCCACGCCCCCATACAGCCCTACCACCGCGACCTCGATGAGATCCTGCGCTCCAGGAAGATCATCGTGGCCCTGCGCGAACGGGACTTTATCTATCACAAGGGCAACCACCGGCAGTTCATGCACGCCCTGGCAGAAGAGTTTGCCGACTACCTCGGCGTGCAGATGGAGTTTGTGTTGATCCCCTCTTTCTCCAAATACTGGGAGGACAGCAACGGGAAGATCGTCAAGGACAGCACTTACACCCCCGAGATCTTTCATTATTTCGACATCGCCTGTGATATGATCGCGCCCCTCAACTGGCGGAAGAGCAAGGTGGATCTGGTGCCTGTTTACAAAACCCAGGATGTGGTGCTGGCCAGGCCGGGTACGAAGATCACCAGTCTGGAAGACCTGAAGCACTTGCGGGGTGTCACGGGACGGGGCACCAGCTATGAAGAGTTCCTGCAACGGCACGGCATAGACAGCTTTTACTATGCCCCCACCAGCCGTTTTGTGGCGGATGTCATGAGCGGCAAGGCCGACTATACGATCATCGACAACGCTTTCCTCTATCCCCGCCTCGAGCCCAAGATCATCCTGGGCCGCAACGATGTGTGCTGGGCCCTGCGCAAGGACCAGCCCCTCCTCGAGGAGAAGGTACGCAGCTTCCTGGCCGAGTCGAAGGCCAAAGGCCTGCTCAACGTGCTGAACCGTGTGCAGCGGGGCAACACCTTCCTCGACCCGCAGGATTTCCTCCAGAGCTACTACGAACGGTTCCAGACGGGCAAGCTGCCGTACATCCTTTTCAGTGTCGAGAACGGACTGCCGCAGGAGGATGTGACCTCCATCCTGCAGGATAAAAAAGGATACATGTGGTTCGCCACCAACTCCGGCGTGGTGCGTTACAACGGCCGTGAGATGGAGGTGTTCGACGTGCGGAAAGGCCTGGGCGACAATACCGTCTCCGATATGAAACAGGACAGCGACGGCTTTATCTACCTGGCTACGGCCAAGGGGGTGTCGGTAATCTACGGCGACTCGGTCGTCAATGTTCTCCTTCCCGGACTGGCATTCAACAAGATCTATATCGACCGCAGGAACAGAAAATGGTTCATCAGCAATGAAGGGGTGTACCAGTACGATTCTCAGGGGAACCTGGTACGCCTGCAGGACCGTTATCCGGGTCTTCCCGGCAATGTCAATGCCATGACGGAAGATACGGCGGGGATCCGTTTCTTCTTCGCCTCCCCCTCCGGGCTCTATCTCCTTTCCCACAAGGGTGAGATACAACGTCTCCTGCCGGATTATACGTATGCCGTATTCATCGACAGTCATGACAGAGCCTGGTTCTCCACCCCCGACGGGCTGTACAGTAACCCGCTCTCCCTCCTGCTGGGGCGGGTGAAGGGATATCCCCTCAACGACCGTTTTAACATTCCCCTGACGGTCATCAAGGATATCAGTCAGAGCAGCTCCGGCTCCATCTGGCTGATGAACGACTCCCACCTCTATCAGATCATCTCCATGGACCAGCCGGCGGTCGTCTTCCGCGCCGGCGGGGAACTGATCAACAATACCCTTCTCTCCTATTGCGAGGATAACGAAGGCAATCTGTGGATCGGCTTCTCGGGAGGACTGCAGCGCATCATCAACACCAAGAACCTGCGCAACTTCTTCCCCGAACGGATCAACAACTATATCTTCTCCATCGATCAGGACCGCCAGGGACGTATCTGGATAGGCACCAACGACGGGGTCTATTACTATCGTGAGCAGCTGGTCAACTACACCAGCCACCTGCCGGCCTCCCCCGGCAAGGTGATCACGGCCCTCCTGCCCGACAGGAACATCCTCCTGGCTACCACCGAGGGTATCTTCGAGGTGGATGTCAACACCCTGCGCATCATCCGGAAAAACAAAAAACAGTTGCTGGTGGGGATCGAGAACGTGTATGTAGATCCCGGCGGCAGCATCTTCCTGCTCACAGGCAAAAAGGGGGTGATCTACTATTTCAGCAGCTTTGATCAGGCGCCCGTCATCCTGCAGGGCAAGGCGACCGCCGGCGTCTACCAGCTCACACGCTGGCAGGGGAAGATCATCGGGGGCAGCAACCAGGGACTCATCGAATTTGACGGCAAGAAATTCGTCACCTTCGTACCGATGAAAGCCTCGGTGTGGTCGCTGTGTGTGGATGGCAACCAGCTGTGGGTAGGCACCGAAAAAGGGCTGGTGCTGTACCGAGACAACCTCTTCCGCGAGGTGCCGTTGAGTGAGGACCATGTGATCGTCAAGACCATCGTGCCGGCGAGGAACCGCAACTACCTGTGGGTAGGGACCAACATCGGTTTTATCTATTTCAACAAGGAGACCCGGCGCAAAGAGTTCCTGATCAACTCGAAAGAGGGACTCTCGGGCGACGAGATCACCAGCCGCGGCCTCTTCGTCGATGCCAACGGTCTGCTGTGGGTGGGCACCTATCACGGCATCTCCAACTTCAATATCAAGGTGAAGCGGGAGACCGCCTACTCGCCACGCTGTTACCTCGAGAAAGTGTGGGTCAACGGCCAGGAGATCGAGAAGACGCCGGGGCAGCGGTTCAAATACAATCAGAACAACCTGGTCTTTGAGGTGTCAGGGCTTTTCTTCTCCG
>WFRO01000175.1 GCA_015486475.1 Bacteroidales bacterium | reverse complement strand
TTGATCATTCGAGAACAGGAGAAGTCTTATTAAAGTGTTTTCATCATCTCTCACAAGATCGGAAGTATGAATGACCCTTATTTTGTGTGAGTGAGGGTATGCCTTTGTCTGTTTTTTGTCTTGAGAACAACTAACCGGCAGTAATGTCAGTATTACAAAGGATGAAAGCAGCTGGTAATTTAAAATGATTCGCATATTTTATCCTTTTATAGTCTCTTTGATATCAATCTTACCACCTGCTATTTCAAAAAAGATGAGATATGCACGTTTTCCGATACCGATAATCCCCCTGTTTTTTTTCATTTCTTCCAGAAAGCCGGGGAGAAAAGGATCAGAACGGTGAAAAGCTCCAGGCGCCCCAACATCATCAGAAAAGAGAGGAACCATTTCCCGAAAGCGGAGATATGGTAGAAATTGTCCATGGGGCCTACCGTTCCCAGCCCCGGTCCCACATTCCCCAGGGTGGTGGCCACAGCACTGACGGCCGAGTCAACCGTAGGCTCCATCACAGAGATAACGATCACTCCAAAAGCAAAGACCGCAATATAAATAACGGCAAAAGCCAGGACATTGGTGAGAACGCGTGATGACACCTTGTGATGATTGAAACGCACCGGGATGACGGCATTGGGATGAATGAGACGACGCAGCTCATACCGGCTGTTCTTGACCAGCAGGGCGATGCGCATGATCTTCATACTTCCTCCCGTGGAGCCTGCCGAACCTCCGAAGAACATGAGCACCAGCAGGATCACAGCCAGGAAAGGTTCCCATTGCAGGTAATCGGTGGTCACATAGCCCGTAGTGGTAAGGATGGAGACCACCTGGAAAAGCCCCTCGCGGAAGGCCTGTTCCACCCCGCGGTGATGGATGAGGATGAGAAAGATCACCACCACCCCCGCAAAACCTGCCGTAAAACCGGTGTACCACCGGAACTCTTCGTTGCGCCATACCTTGCGGAACTGCCTGTGCATAGCATAGTAGGAGAGAGTGAAGTTCATCCCGGCGATGAACATGAAAAGGATGATGACATACTGAATGAAAGGCGAGTTCCAGTAGGCAATGCTGGCCTGTTTAGTGGAATAACCTCCCGTAGCCATGGTGGTGAAGGCGTGACATATCGCATCGAAAGGCTTCATCCCTCCCACAACGAGCAGGATCGCCTCAGCCAGGGTGAAAATGACATAGATGGCCCAGAGTCTTTTGGCGGTCTCCTTGACACGGGGATGGAACTTATCGGGCGTGGGTCCCGGCACCTCGGCAGCAAAGAGCTGCATCCCTCCTATCCCCAGAAAAGGAAGGATGGCCAGTGACAGGACAATGATCCCCATACCCCCCATCCACTGGGTGATGCTGCGCCAGAAGAGGACACCATGCGGCAGCGATTCGATGTCGTTGAGGATGGAGGATCCCGTAGTCGTAAACCCCGACATGGTCTCAAAAAAAGCATCTGTCAGATTGGGAATGGATCCTGACAGGAGATAAGGGAGGGTCCCGAAAAAGGAGAAGACGATCCATACGGTGCTGACGATGATATACCCCTCCCTTTTCCCGAAGTCACGGTCGAGATGTCTGTTGATGAGCCAGAACAATGCTCCCGAGAAGAAAGTGATCAGGCTGCTGAAGAGCAATGGCAGCGAATCTCCTTCCCGGTAAAGCAGAGAGACCAGGAACGAGAGGAACATAAAAGCGCTTTCGAGCATCAGCAGGAAGCCGAGGATAAAAACGATGATCCTTTTATTGATCACGGGCTGTTTTTTTGTGTCTCAAAAGATAGGACAGATCAGCGGTTTTTCCAAAAAGCACGGGTAAAAAGAATGAGCACGGCGAACAGTTCGAGACGTCCCAGGAGCATCAGTGCCGAGAGCACCCATTTGCCGGTGATGGAGATCGCGGCGAAGTTGGACGCCGGACCCACGCTGCCCAGTCCCGGGCCTATACCTCCCATGGTGGTGGCAGCGGCTCCCATGGCTGAGGTCGTATCCAGTCCGTTGAGCACCAGGATGAGAGATCCTACGGCAAAAGTGACGATGTACAGCACGAAGAAAGCAAAGGTACGCGACATCAGCTCCGGCGTAACACTCTCCTCACCAATACGCACATTGATGACCGCCCGGGGATGTAACAGACGCTGGTACTGGACCTTCAGATTGTTCATAAACATAAGATGCCTCCCCACCTTAATACCACCGGCCGTAGAACCTGAACTGCCTCCCACGAACATCAGCAGGAAGATAAAGAACCAGGCATGGTGGGTCCACTGCATATAATCAGCCGTGGAGAAACCCGTACAGGTAAGGATACTGGTCACCTGGAAAAATCCTGCCCGGAAAGCCCTGGACAAGGGAAGGTGCTGGAAGGCCACCAGGAAAAATGTAATAATGAAACCCGACACCCCCAGGATGGTGAGGTAAAAACGAAATTCAGGGTTATTCAGGGGTTTGTTGAACCGTCCCCGGATAAATTGCAATAAAAGCGTAAAATTGGTGCCTGCGAGGATCATGAATACCAGCACCACGTATTGAATGTACGGAGAGTAAGCGGCTATGCTGGCATTTTTTGTGGAGAAGCCCCCGGTGGCGATGGTACCGAAGGAGTGACATAGTGCATCAAAGAGAGGCATGCCGCCGGCAAGGAGGAAGATCGTCTCCAGCGCCACCAGCGATATATACAGCACCCACAGCATACGGGCTGTCTCCCGCACACGGGGTCTCAGCTTGTTGCTCTGCAGCCCTACCGATTCCACATGGAAGAGCTGCATGCCGCCCACGCCCAGAAAAGGCAGGATCGCGATGAACATGATCAGGATGCCCATCCCGCCGATCAGATGCGTCAGGCTGCGCCAGAAAAGAATGCCATGCGGCAGGGCTTCCACATCGGTGATGACCGAAGCCCCGGTGGTGGTAAAGCCTGAGATCGCTTCAAAAAAAGCATCACTGTAAGTAGGCACATAATGGCCCAGATAATAAGGCAGGGCCCCGAAAGCAGAAAAAACGATCCACACCACCGGCACAATGAAATAGGCATCTTTTCGTCCCACATCCCTGTTATGGCCTCTTCCCAGCCCCCATATCACCACTCCCGCGCCCAAGGTGATCAGGAAAGTCATCAGGTTGACATGCAGATCCGGCTCTCCATAGATCACAGAAACGAGCACCGGGAGGAGCATGAAGACGCTCTCCAGGATGATCGACATCCCAATGGTATTCAGGATAACACGCCTGTTCAGCATGATCGTTATTTGAAAAACTTCTCTACTTTGCTCTTGGCTTCCGGAAGGGTAAAGACCACTACCCTGTCGTGGGGTTTGATCCGTGTATCCCCTTTGGCGATAAAGCTCTGCTTCCCGCGGATCACCCCACCCACGATCGCTCCTTCCGGGAAATTGAGATCACGCAGCGGTGCAGAGGTGATCTTTGCCCCTTTCTTCACCACATACTCAAGTACTTCGGCATCGGTGCCGGTGAGGCATTTGATCGCCGACACCTCGGAACGGGTCGTGAAACGGAAGATACGGCTCGCCGTGATCAGTTTCTTGTTGATGATCGAATCGACCCCGATATTCTCAGCCAGCGGGATGTAATCAATATTCTCCACCTCTGCGATCACCTTGGGCACACCCATTTTTTTAGCCAACTGGCAGGAAAGGATATTGGTCTCCGAGTTACCGGTAACGGCGATGAAGACATCCATGGTCTTCAACCCTTCGGCCACCAGCAGATCGATATCCCTGCCGTCACCGTTGATGACAAGCGTGTCTTCCAGGAAGTCTGCCAGTTCGGTACACTTGTCCTTATCGATCTCGATCAGTTTGATATTGAACTGTTTCTCAAGATTCTCGGCCGTCCTTTTACCGATACGGCTGCCCCCCAGGATCATGATGTTGTTCACCTCGATCTCTTCCTTGCCGGTGAAGCGGGAGAGGCCTTTCATCCCCCGCTGGTTGGTGACTACATACACCACATCGTTGAGGCGGAAACGGTCCGTACCCCGCGGAATGATGGTCTTGTTATCACGTGTTATAGCAATGGCCCGGTACATGGTGGAAGTCTCCTCATCGCTCAGCTCCAGCAAAGAATTGCCAATGATGGGCGATTCCTCATCGAGACGGAGCACATAAAGGGAGAGTTTCCCCCCTGTAAAATCATAAAAGTCGGCTGTGCCTGCCTGATGGATCAGGGAGATGATCTCCCGGGCAGCGATCAGCTCCGGATAGATCAGATAGTCGATACCCAGACTCTCGAAGGTGTTGCGGTAAACGGGCATCAGATATTCCATATTGTCCACGCGGGCAATGGTCTTCTTCGCGCCTAATCTCTTGCCCAGGATCGCAGAGACGATATTGGTCTCCTCATAGTGGGTAACGGCAATGAACAGGTCGGCATCCTTCACCTCGGCCTCCCGGAGGATCTCAAAGGAGGTGGCCGAACCGGTGATCGTCAGGATGTCGAAAGAGTTGTTGATCTCTTCCACCCGTGACTCTTCCGAGTCGATCACTACAATGTCATGATTTTCCTGGCTCAACATCTTGGCCAGGTGTTTTCCCACCTCTCCGGCACCGGCAATAACTATTTTCATTACGGTTTTCTTCGGCTGGTACTTTGGTTTTGCTGAAAGTCAGGGAGCAAAAGTATAAAAATTGCAAAGCAAAGGAAATGATTTATGTATTATTTTACTGCTCCTGCCTTCGCACACACAGGGTCCCGAGCGTCTCACCTCCAGGATCGTACTTTCCGGGCAGCTCTCCCGGATCCGTCGTGCTGCATAATTTGATACCGAAGGGCCCAGAAGGATCTGCCCGGGATCCACCGATCCCAACTGCCGTTTCACCAGCCACCATTTTTTGCCTGAGAAGATCAGCTCATCCACTTTCACCTTCCCGTGCAGGTTCCTGAGCGTACTGTCGGTCAGGAAATACCCGCTGATCCTACCGGAGGCAAAAAAACCCTCTCGCAGCAGGATGCCCGGAGGGATGCTGTCCGCTCTGTAAGATCCTGCTGCTGCCAGCTCACATGCAGGGATGTGGTATATCTTTTTCTGCCCAAAATAATCCCCTGCATTTTCCGTATAATATTTCGCTTTTCCGGCATCCTCATCTACCAACACCCCCTGATCCCCATAGCTGAGAAGGAATGATGTCTGGCCCGGTATATTGAATGCCACCAGCCGGGCTGTACTGCGGGTCTTCATCTCCCGCATCAACAGGCCTCCGGCTCCCAGGAGGAGCAGGACCTGCAGGAAAATAAGGGCACGAGAGGTCCTGTGCCGGATGAGCAGGATAACGGCCAGGATCAACAAATAAAACCATACAACACCTGCAGGCCGTAACCATGCCTGCGCGATCTGCGCATGCGGAAGGGTGCCTGCCCGGGCCGTGATCTGTAATAACAATCCTGCTGTTTTGTCCAGAAATACGGACAGGGGCAGAGCAACAAAGGAAAGGGAATGCAGCAAAAAGAAAAGCAACCCTCCGTATATGAAAAGGGTTACCAGGGGAATGACCAGTACATTGGTCAGAGGAGAAAGCAGGGAAAGACGATGGAAATAATGGAGAGTTAAAGGGAAGGTTGCTATCTGTGCTGCCAGGGATACGGCCACCAGCGACCATACCTTGTCGATCACCGGCAGGCCTGTCAGGAGGGGCCGGGTGAAAGGACGATAGAAAGCCACGATGCCCAGGACCGCCAGATAAGAAAGTTGAAAGGCGGCATCTCGCACGAGCAACGGATGGATCATGAGCATGAGGAAAGCAGCCACCGCCAGTGTATTGTACGGATCGCTTTCCCGCTGAAAGACATCGGCCGTCAGGAAAAGGGAGAACATCAATGCCGCACGGGTCACGGAAGGAGATAATCCCGTCAGGAAAGCATACCCCCACAGGGCCAGGAGTATAACGAAGAAACGAAGATATTTCAAGGCTTCCACATTGGCTGCAGGACGAAAAAGCCACATCAGCACCAGGTAGATGATCCCCACATGCAGGCCGGAGATCGCCAGGATGTGCATGGTGCCGCTGGCACTGAAAAGGGAGCGTGTCTCCCGGTCGATATATTCCCGTTCGCCGGTCAGCAGGGCTGCCGCCACCGCCAGGCGCTGTCCGGAAAGGCCATGATCTTTCAGGAGCTGCACCAGCGAAGTCCTGACCCTGCCGGCCAGCACCTTCAGGCTCCTCTTCTCCTCTTCCGGCAGGCGGTACCAGGCACCCTGATTTACATACCCCTCCCAGAAAAAACCCCGGTCGTTCATGTAACGCCGGTAATTGAACTCCCCCGGATTATTATAAAAAGGAATTTTACGCAGGCTGGTACGCAGAAAGAGCATATCACCTGTGCGGGCCTCTGTTATCTGACTATCTTTTCTGAAATAAAGAATGGCTTTCCCCCCGGCTCTGTACCATTTCCCCTCCTGTCTGACGGCTTCTACGCCGATCACCACCTTTTGGCTCCTGCTGCGTTCTGCTGCAGGCTGCAGAATATATCCCCGGATGATCGCAGGCCCCGTCAGGGAGGTTTTGGCTGCCACTTCTTCTCGTGCCAGAAAGGCAGCCATCCAGCCTGTAGCCAGGAACATCAACAGGATCCCGGCTCCGCCCGGCGACCCACGCCTGAATTTCACCGAAGGATCCCGGGCAGCAAAGGCCAGGAAAGCCATAACACCGCCGGCAAACATCAGGAACGCAAGGGGAACCCATGACGAAATGATATGGGTCAACCCTAAGATGATCCCTGCCAGGAACGGCAGCAGCAGGCGTACAAACGGGATCCGGTGAATGTTCATGTTATCCGGCGGGGACATAATGGAATACCTTCGGATAACGAAATATATAAAAAAAGGAGGTTCCGGTCAAGCGGCGCTAGTTCTCTCCTGACAGAGAGAATTAAAATTTCAGGATCTCCGGCACTCTCTGACCCGGCAGGATGGTCTTATAGGAAGCTTTAAAACGGCCTTTGCTGATGGCTCTCAGGCGCGAGGCCAGCAGCTTCCGGCGCAGCGGCGGCAGCAGGTCGGTAAAGAGGATCCCCTCCAGATGGTCAAATTCGTGCTGGATGACGCGGGAGGCGATGCCGTCATATTCCTCTTCATGCCACTCTCTCTGCAGGTCCTGGTAACGGATAACCACTTTCTCTTCCCTGACCACATCCTCCCTGATGTTGGGGATGCTGAGACAACCTTCATTGAAAGGCACACGCTCTCCCGAACGCTCCAGCACCTCCGGGTTGATAAAGACCTTTTTAAAATCTTCCAGACCCGGCTCATCCTCGGCAAAAGGGGAAGCATCGACCACAAAAAGACGCACCGACTGCCCCACCTGGGGAGCTGCCAGGCCCACCCCTTCCGAATCGTACATCGTCTCAAACATATTCCGGACAAAATCTCCCAGCCCGGCCTGTCCTTCAGGGATCTCACGGGCTACTTTCCGCAATACGGGATGTCCGTAAACCACTACAGGATAGATCATCTTTCCATATTTTTCTGTTCCATATAACTCTGCAGGATGATCGTGGCACTCACCTTGTCGATCAGGGCCTTGTCCTTACGCTTCTCTTTCCGCACCCCTCCCGCCAGAATAGCCTGCTGTGCAAGAGATGAGGTGAACCGCTCATCCGTCTGGGTGATCTTTATCTGCGGATA
>WFRO01000174.1 GCA_015486475.1 Bacteroidales bacterium | reverse complement strand
TTTAAATACCTATATTTAAAGTGTGGTGTACTTCGAGTGCGGAGTGTGGAGTTGATTAAATCGTGCATTCATGCATTCCCCGTCCGACTGGCGTCAGCCGGGAATCATTCTCGCATTATCGCTTCATTTCTTTATCGCTTCATCCTGATTCCCTGCCGGGCGGTCAGGAAACACTCCGCTCATCTGTTATCCTCAATGAACATGATGATCGCGTCTTTGGTTTTTTCCCACTCATTGTCCATACCCGAGTGGCCGGACTTTTCGAGAAGCACAAAAGCTTTCACCGTGGAGCTCACCCTGTTGAAAGCATCATAGCCCAGCGTGGGAGGAACGACAAAATCGTATTTGCCCCATATGAACAACGAGGGGATCTCCACCTTATAGAGTTCATCCGTTGCCGAGTATTTACTGTTTTCATCATTCAGGGTGATGTTTGTCAACAACCCGGTAATGGAGCTGGTTACCGGATTTACCTGCCCACAAAAATCTGACTCCACGGTGCCGCCGCTTTCTCCTTTCTGTATAACCCCATCCGCCTTCAGCCACTCTTCAACTTCAAAACCTTTTTTATTGATTTCCAGGCTTTGTTCCATCGAAATGTTGTTGGTGTCAATTTCCCCGGCCCAATCCAGAATGTCTTGCCAGTTTTCCACGCTGTTACCGGCAGCTATCTGTTCGTTGGCTACGCGGATGAACATCTTCACCGACTCGATATCGTTTTGGGGCATATCATGGGCGCCGTCAAACTCGATCCAGCCCTGCAGGTGATACTGATAATCATCCGTGATCATATATTTGGAAGTCAGGGTGCCGCCCCAGGAGTGGCCCAGCGCGAATATTTCCACCTTCTCCCCGTATTTGGTTTTCAGGACCTTCACCACAGCATCCATGTCGTCCGCCATCTGTGCGATCGTTACAGCTGATTTGTCATAATGCCCCTGGGCCATACCCTGTCCCCGCTGGTCCCAGTAGGCCACGGCATAATTTTTTTCCAGGTCCACGGTCCAGAGGCCGCTCCTGTATTCGAGGCCATTGCCGCCGGGGCCGCCATGGACCACCAGCAGTATAACACCCGAACGGATATTGCCGTGCATGTACACCGGCATGTCCGCTCCCTTATACCGTACATAAATGATGTCGTCCAGATCCCCCGGATCCTGCTCTTTCTCACAGGAATACAGGAAGAGGGCAATAAAAAGAAGTAAAATATATTTTCGGGTCATTTTATTCCCTTTTTAGTGTTAAGTCAACCTTAAAACAGCGCATTACATAGCCTGCCCGCCCCCCTGACACCATAAAAAGTGTGGAGTGTGGAGTGTGGAGTTGTTGTGCTCTTTAACTCCGGATTCCGCTCCTTACTCCCTACTCCCTACTACTTACTCATCCCATTATTCCATCCCGCCTTCGCTAATCCCGATAGCTATCGGGATCGTCGGGCAAAGCATTCCATTATTCCATTATTCCATATATCCCCCTGTAACGAGGGGGCGCGAAGGGTAAAAGGTATAATGGATGCGTCATAATTCAGTTGACATGTCAATAGCTTTTGCTTTTGTTTTATTCTTAGTAATTGCTTTTGTTTTAACATTTCCTCTTTTAATGCTCCATCCCGGGGTGAACATCACGCCCAGTTCGAGGCTAAACTCGGGCACAAACGCTGCGTTGTAGCCCACCAGAAAGTCACTGTTTGCCTTCAGGTAACCGGTTACCGGCCTGCCTTTTTTGCCGGAGAACTGCCTGCCGTAAGCAAACGAGAGGGAAGCGTCGAAATATCCTCTTGAAGTTCCTCCCTCATTGGTAACCGTACCCTGATCATCCACCTCCCAGGTCTCCCCGGCGTTGAACTTTCTGAAATAGCCGGCACCTATGCCCAATTCGGTAAAAGAGAGTCTTTTTGCATACATTCTCCAGTCCAGATCGGTTTTGATGATCAGCCCCTGGTTGGAGCGGGGATGGATGTACCAGGCCAGGCTGGGCGCCACATACAATAATTTGCGTTTGGTCTTTATCACCTTTTTCTTCTCTTTGGTCTTTTCCAGCAGGAAGAGGTTCCAGTTAAAACCGGCTTTCACGCCCGGGTGAATGGCCAGATTACCGTAATAAGAGATAAAGACAGGAGCTCTGTCACCCAAAGTGAAATCGTAACGGATCGTTTTTTTCTCCTGGGCAAAGGTTGATGCCTGTAAGGGGAGAAAGAGGATGATAAACAGGAATAGTTTTTTCATAAGTTTCTATATATAAATAAAACAGCCGGTAGTCTATTCTATACACTAAGAATACGGGAATTTCTTGCCTGTTCATTTAAACTCTGTGGATACATATCTTTGAACCGGTCTATAAAAAAAGATTGAGTATTATATAACTTTTTTTGATTAGATCACATCCCGTCATATTCACTGATACACCAACTGCGCCGTAACACGACAGTCTCTGTCAGTCCTGAACCGGATCCAGTGCGCCTCGTATCCGTCCGGAAAACGATAAGTTATTTTTTTACCGCCTTCCAGGGAAAATTTTCTGAAAGGATACCAGTGCTTTAATGCCAGATCAAAACACACTTCTGCCGTGACCGTCACGTTGCGGTCTGCAGTCCCGGTTTTTATCAGCTCACCGTATAATTTATGCGACGTGCCCAGGCAGGGTTTACGTGGAGGTTATTCCTTTCAGCAAAAGCCCTGGCCTGGTGCATGAACGCCTGTAAACGCATCTCAAGGGAAGCATCTTCCTGGCCGTCGAAAGCAATATTCTCATACGGGAGATTGTGATGGTCCTGCTTGAACTTATGGGAGATGGAAGCCACCACGGTGCCGGGAGCACAGGTCAGCGGCAGAATGTTGATGATCCCGCTGATGCCCGTTTTGGCCAGCTCCACCGAGCTGCCGAAATTCAGGGCCGGATCGCCGTCATAGTGCCGGTGAATGTACCGCCCCGAGCTTTTCAGCATATCTCCGACCTTGATATCCCTGTCCTCCTCGATGAATCCGTGCACGGCCTCAAACAACTTTTTGGCAGCAGCATTCTGCGACCAGTCCTGGATCTTGGATTTTGCCAGCCCGATCACATCCCCTTTCCATAAGCTGTCCCGTGTATAGCGATAGGTCGAATAGGTCAGCCACTCTGAGAAAGGAACCACGAAAGTCTCGGCGCCCAGCTTCTCCAGCCGGTCGATCACGAACCCGCTGCAGAAAGCATTGTCCCGCATGAATATCTCACCCACAATAACGATCACGGGTCGCCTCTTCCCGTTTTCTATGGCAATGTTACTGAAACGGCCGGCCGCGTGATGCAACACATCGGGGAGATCCTTAGTGCCTCGCTCCACACTCTCAACGACCTGTTGCAGCGATTCCCGGTACACTTTCTCCGTATCTCCCTTCATCAGCTCATAGGGGATCCTCTCCTGCTTCAGTTTTCGCAGGATATCCACTGCCACAAATCCTTTCCAGGCAGACAGCCTGAACTTCGTGGCCTGTCCGTCGGAGATATCTTCGTAAGAATTATCATTGCTGGGGGAGATGATCTCCGCCTTCCCGAATCCCAGCCGCTCAAAGACGATACGCTGAAACTTGTTGTACTGCCCGAAACGACAGGGTCCGTTGTGGTCAGGCATGAAAAAGCTGACCTTTTCCGCTTTTATGCCGGGTTCGAAAAGTTTCTTCAGGAAGCTACCCGTGGTGCAGATCATCGGAAAACATTCCCTGCCGGAGGTATATTTTCTCCCCAACTCGAGGCTTTCTTCAGAGGACATAGGCAGTGATTCCGAATCCACACCACAGCTACGCGCGGCCGCGGCAGCCACATACGAAGCATCAGACAGGTATGGAAAATACAGTATCCTCCCTTTCATGGGAGAAGATACATTGACACCCGGCAGGATGGGTTTTTCCTTTTTGATCCTGGCCTTACGGGCGCTGCGCAGGCTGTCCAGGAAAGCTTCCAGACGGGTGATCATGCCGGCATCCGCGCCATGTTCGTCGATCTCGATCTCCAGGTAAGGCTTTCCCTTCATCTCTTCCCCCACGAAATGGGTCAAAAAAGAGTCCGGGCCACACCGGAAATTGGTGACATAAACAGCCTGCAGTTTCTCATTCTTCGCCACAATACGGGCCGCCGACAACACTTTCTGCCCGTTGGTCCAGTACATCTGGGGATAATCCTTCAGGATCTTCTCATCCTGCAAGGGCAGGTAATCCACCGGTATGGGAAGGACATCCTGGTTGATCAGTTTCTCAACGATCGAAAGGTTCAACTGAGGATCGCCGGTATTGTAAGGCCTGCCCAGAAGGACTACCGCCTCCTTGTCTTCCGGCAGATGTGCCAGCACCTCCCGGCCACGCATCACCAGTTTATTCTCAAAGAGGGTCTGTGCTGCATCCGCTTTTTTTATGGCCCGGATCACCTGATGAGAAGACAAACCGAACTTCTCCTTCATGAACGCTGTCAGCTCATGGTTCAGCACCCGGCCGAAATACTTGAAATGCAGGGCCGGGATCAGCATCTTCTTCTCCTCCTCCCTGTTCCCCAGCGCAGCCTTCACCATGAAAGGATAGGTCTGGATCCACGGACAGTTGTAATTGACCGTTGGATTATCTTTCTCTGCTTTGGCATTGATAACAAAAGGGGTAAAAACATAGTCCACCTTTTTATCCAGCAGGTTACGGATATGCCCATGTTCCAGCTCTATGGGAAAACAGGTCTCTGCCACGGCCATGCTCAGGGCTGTCTTCACCAGACGGTTATCCGACTCATCCGAAAGGACCACGTGAAAGCCCAGCTCCTGAAAGAAAGTCCGCCAGAAAGGGAACTGCTGATAAAACACCATCAGCCCGCGTGGGATGCCGATGGTCGTGCGGCCGTTCTTCTCTTCTTCCTGAAAGCCATCCAGCAGATAGCTCAGGCGTTCCTTAAAAAGATCGGGGATATCTTTCCCCCGTCCTTTCCGGTCGTCTTTTTCCCACATCTCGCATCTCCCGCCAAAGAAAAGAGGTTTCTTTTCTCCCTTGATCTTCACTTTTCTGATCTCACACTGATTGGAACAGGCCTTGCAGGTAAATTTATCCACGGTGTAAGGGATCTTGCTGATATCGAATCCTTTGAACCGTGTTTTCTGCCCCGGCTGCATGGCATCGCGGGCCAGCATAGCTGCTCCGATGGCACCCGTCACATCAAAATGGGGAGGGATATGGATCTTCTTCCCCGTAACTTTCTCAAAGGCGGCCACCACGGCTTTGTTGTTGGTGACCCCTCCCTGAAAAAGGATATGGTCGCCCACCCGTTTTTTCCGCACCACCTTCTCCAGGTAGTTTTCCACCACTGAGTAAGCCAGTCCGCCCACCAGGTTATCCTTCTCAACTCCTTTTTGTTGATGGGCATTGAGGTCCGACTCCATAAAAACCGTACAGCGGGTGCCCAGGGCGGCAGGTCTCCGGGCCTGCAGGGCCAGCTCTCCGAACTCCTCCTTAATATTGATCTCCAGCTTCTCGGCCTGCTCTTCCAGAAATGATCCGGTGCCGGCAGCACATACCTTGTTCATCTCAAAGTCGATCACAAATCCGTGGTCGATGCTGATGTATTTCGAATCCTGTCCCCCTATCTCGAAGATGGTATCCACCTCGGGATCAAAAGCGATGGCCGCCGTAGCCTGGGCGGTGATCTCGTTCCTGATGATATCGGCTCCGATGAAATCGCCGGTGAGGTATCTTCCCGAGCCGGTGGTACCGGCAGCTTTCACCTCCACACGGTCCCCCACCTCCTCATAGATCTCCCACATCCCCCGGCGGATGGCTTCCAGCGGTTTGCCGGCGGTGGGCAGATAACGGCGGGCAATGACATGGTCCTCATCATCGATCAGTACCACATTCGTGCTCAAAGAGCCTATATCCAGCCCGAGATATACATCCAGCTTTTTCACGTTCAGCGGTATGGGATAGATCTTTTTGTCATACACGGCATCCGAAGGCGTCAGCGGCTCCTGCCTTTTGCCGGCCGACTGATCGCTGTGCAGATAATTGTCCAGCAGGAAAAGACCTTTGTATTGTGTTTTTTTTCCGGTTTGCCCGCTTTTCATCAGATGATACACGGCTCCTATCGCTCCCATGGAGGCATAATGCTCCGGGATGATCAACTGATCTTCCCCGGCATGCAACAGTTCACGGAAGGCTCTGACCACTCCGGCATTGGCAGCCACCCCACCCTGGAAAAGCACCGGGAACTCCAGCTTTTTCCCTTTGCCGTGACTGCTGATAAAATTGCGGGCGACAGCAAAACAGAGGCCGGCTACAATATCGTGCACCGGCGTGGCGATCTGCTGCAGATGGATCATATCCGTTTTGGCAAACACACTGCACCGTCCCGCTATACGCGGCGGGTCATCAGATCGCAGTGCCATCTCTCCAAATTCATTTTCAATGGAAAGCCCCATCCTCTTCGCCTGCTGGTCCAGGAAAGAGCCGGTGCCGGCCGCACACAGGTTGTTCAGCGTAAAATCACTCAGGCGGCTGGACTCCTGCCTCTTCCCCTTCTCCATCAGGATCAGCTTGGAATCCTCCCCTCCCATCTCTATCACCGTTCGGGCTTCGGGGTACAGTTCACTTACCGCCTCTGACTGTGCAATGATCTCATTGACATACATTCCCCCGATCAACTCCATTGCCAGCTTACCGCCTGTGCCCGTGAACGCGACGGAAGAGATCCGCTCCGCCGGATAACGGTCGTAAATATCCGACAGAATATCCCTCAGTAAGTGAAAGGGTTTGCCATGACAGAAATGATAATGTTCCTCAACAACGTTGCCTTCAGTATCAACAAGAACCGTATTAATAGAGATAGAACCTATATCCAGGCCCAGAATAAGCGGGGATCCCATAAAAATATTTTTTTGCTACGGCGAAAAAGCCGATAATTTATCCAAAGATAAAACTTCCTGACCGGAAATTCCCTGCCGGATCTGCATTATTTTTTCAGGATCCCGGGAAACAGTACAAGATCAATAGTTAAGCATTCACTTTTTATCGCTGATCTCCATTCCCTCCCAGGTTTTTGATCATCTCCTGCAACTCACCTATATGATCCGGATAGAGCTGCCGGGGGTTGACCCCGTATTTTTTGCACAGTGACGCTGCCAGACCCACTGCCACGCCCATCTGGCCGGTGGTGTTCATCACACGGGGACCGCCGAGGCCGATATGGGAACAGCTGAAACACCTCCCGGCCATGAAGAGATTGCGGATGTTCTTCGAATAGAGTGACCGGTAAGGGATGGTATAATATTTCACCCGGTAATAAAGGGCCTCCGACAGGAAATCCGGGCGGGTGGGATCTGCCAGGATCTGCTGGTAGTGGACATCCACCGGCCGCACCCCCCAGGCTACGGCATCGGGAAACTTACGCAGCGCCCGCACATCGGCAAAGGTAAAGATATGATCTCCTTCCAGGCGGCGCGACTCCCTTTTGCCGATCAGGTAGGAGACCCACTCCAGGGCCAGCCCGGCATTCTCCGGCTTTTGTTTGGCGTTGTAAAAAGAGCCGTAGATCGCCTGAAAAATATGGTCGCGTATCTCCTCAGCATTGTCTATCTGGCTCACATCGTCCCGGGAGAACTCCCATTTCCAGGTGCCGTGGGTGGCGCTGTACTCTTTGGCCACGGCCAGGGCCCAGGGCACCTCCGGGAAAGGCACCGGTTTTTCTTTCTCTGTCGTCCGCCACAGCACGGAAGAGCCCATCACCCGGTTGTCTGCCTTCTCCGGGCTCCACAGATCGCCGTATTTCTCCAGCCGTTCTCCGTATGTCGCAGCGCTCTCCCGCCCGTACATGTATTCGGCACCGGCCCAGTAGCCGATCCATCCGTCGCCGGTACAGTCGATGTACCAGGGCGCTTTGAAACGGATCCGCTTCCCCGTGGAGGTATGACGGGCATCCACTGCCGTGATCGAATCCTTCCGGGTCTGTGTGGCATAGGCCCGCCAGTTGAAAAAAAGCGAGATATTTTTGTACTGATGCAAGACACGGAGACGTTTCTGGTCGTCCTGCCGCGCCCGGGGGTCTCCGTTGGGCCAGTGATCCGTGTTGATCATCTTCAGGATGGGGTCGGCCTCGCCGGTGATCCCTTCGGTATGCACCCGGATCTCGCTGCTGGCGTTTCCACCCGGTACGGGGCGATCATGCACCAGGGCCACCTGCAATCCCTGTTGCGCCGCAGCTATGGCCGCCGCACAGCCGGCAATACCTCCTCCCACCACTACCACATCAAATTCTTTCGTCACGGGAGGGACCGTATCCTCGTTTAACAGCTCCCGCCGCCAGGAGGACAAATCCGCAGGGTCCCCGGGCGGAGGCGTCGCCCGGCGGCTGAGGAACACCGCATCACAACGCCCCTCAAAACCGGTCAGGTCCTCCAGCACCAGCTTTAGGGAACGGCTGTGCAATCTGAAGATCCCGGCATACTGCCAGCGCCAGCCTGCTTCCGGGAGATCGCCCAGGGTGTCCGAACGCTGCCCGTTAACCCGCAGCAGGAAGCGGCCCGGAGCAGGCCATGGCCCCGGCGCCCAGTTCTTCGTGCGCACCCAGACATGATAATCTCCCCGCACCGCCTCTTTCAGGGTCGTCCGGGCC
>WFRO01000173.1 GCA_015486475.1 Bacteroidales bacterium | reverse complement strand
GTGCCCTGAGCCTTCACCCGGCACCTACATCAACCGTTATCCCTGGCGGAAACCTATAATAGATAAAAATTTATCTGGTGTTAATATCAGATCTGAAAAATAAGGATATTTTTTGAAAACGATTCGGAAGTTTCTTATTTTTGTTATGAGTATAAGGTTAATAATTGACCAAATTATGGATATACAAGCGAGAAAAGAGATCATCATAGAGCATTTCAGACAAATAAATGATATAAACCTTATCAAAGCATTTGAAAATCTGCTCGATTATGCTTTAAAAAAGGAGAAGGAAAAAGAAATTTATGAAATTCCGGAGGCCCATCAGAAACTGGTAATGGAACGTTTTGAAGAAGTCCGTAAAGATCCGGAAAGGCTTTTAGAATGGGACCAGGCAAAAAAAACGCTGAAGCCCAAATGAAGCGGTACAAGGTAAAAGTTGATCCGGAAGCCCTTACTGATATTCAGAATGCTACAGAATGGTACAATGAAGCTCAGGCCGGGTTTGGTAAATGATTCCATGACACCGTCATAAAACAGATCGATTCTCTTAGCAAGGACCCTCATCTTTATGCTATACGGTACCATAAGATCCGCTGCATGGTAGTTAAGAAATTTCCATACATGGTACATTATCATATTAACGATGAGGATCACACTGTTGAAATATTGGCTGTGATCAGCACTTACCAGAACCCTAAGATCTGGGAGAAAAAAACAGGCAAGCTTAAATAAAATCACTTAAGTATTAACCTTCAAGCTTACTACCCCCTGCACCTTGCAACCCCGTCCGGCTGAATCGGTCACGCGGGCGGGCTGCACCCGGCACCTTCCGGAAGTGTGGAGTACTTAAAGCATTTGGAGTGTGGAATGCCTAGAGTTTGGAGTTGTTTTCGCATCATCGTTCTTCAACCCCGCCCTTGCTTCGCCGAAGCGGCTACTCGAAGGCACAGAGGGGTTGTAATATTTAAGGCCTCTCCTGATCCCCGGGTGGAACCGGGGCTACTATCTCTAGACCCCTCCGGGGTCTTCTCGCTTTATCGCATTATCTCTTCATCTCTTCATCGTTCCCTGTACCCTGTGCTCTGAGCCCTGAGCTTCCCCCAGCACCCAGCACCCTGCACCTAGCACCTAGCCCCCAGCACCCCCGTCCGACTGGCGTCATCCGGGCGGGCAGCACCCCTTTTGCCTTATGCCTTATTACTTATGCCTTATTACTTATGCCTTTCCCTTCTTCCTTCTTCTCTCCCAGTATCACCCTGATCTCCTCATAGTCGATCACCTCTTTCTCGAGGAGGATCTTCGCCATGGTCTCCAGCTTGTCGCGTTTCTGCTTCAGCAGTTCCTTGGCTTCTTCGTAGCAGCGGTTGATCAGGCTGGTCGCCTCTTCATCGATCATCCTCTCCACATACTCCGAGCGGCGCTCCAGTCCCGGGCCTCCTCCCAGGAATCCCGGCCCCGAACGGTTCACCAGAGAGACGTTGGGCAGTTTCTCGCTCATACCGTAAACCGTGATCATGTTCCGCACCAGCTGCGCCACTTTCTCCAGGTCGTTGGAGGCGCCGGTGGAGATCTCGCCGAAGACGATCTCTTCCGCTGCCCGGCCTCCCAGGAGGCCTCTGATCTTACCCAACAGCTCCTCCTTCGACATCAGATAACGGTCTTCGAGCGGCATCTGCAGGGTGTACCCCAGCGCCCCGATGCCCCGCGGCACGATGGAGACCTTCTGCACCTCGTCAGCACCCGGCGTGAAGTATCCCACGATGGCATGACCCGATTCGTGATAGGCCACGATCTTCCTTTCTTTTTCGTTGATCAGCTTGTTCTTCTTCTCCAGTCCTGCGATGACCCGTTCGATGGCCGCCTCGAAGTCGGACATGGTCACCTCGTCGCGGTTGTTTCGCACCGCCAGGATGGCAGCCTCGTTACACACATGGGCGATCTCGGCGCCGGCAAAGCCGGGGGTCTGTGCCGCCAGTCTTTTCAGGTCCACTTTGGAGCTCAGCTTCAGCTCACGGGTGTGCACGCGGAAGATCGCCTCGCGGCCTTTCATATCCGGCTTGTCCACCAGCACCTGCCGGTCGAAACGTCCCGGTCGCAGCAAGGCGGGGTCCAGCACATCGGGGCGGTTGGTGGCGCCCATGATGATAACGCCCACGCTGGCATCGAAGCCGTCCATCTCCACCAGCAACTGGTTCAGGGTGTTTTCCCGCTCATCATATCCCCCGCCATAGGCAGCGTTCTGGGCCCGGCTCTTGCCAATGGCATCTATCTCATCGATGAAGATGATACAGGGAGCATGGTTCTTGGCCTGGTTGAACAGGTCACGTACTCGCGCGGCGCCTACTCCCACGAACATCTCCACGAAGTCGGAGCCGCTCAGGCTGAAGAAAGGCACCCCCGCTTCGCCGGCCACAGCTTTGGCCAGGAGTGTCTTCCCTGTGCCGGGAGGACCCACCAGCAGCACCCCCTTGGGCAGCTTACCTCCCAGACGGGTGAATTTCTGGGGCGTGCGCAGGAACTCCACCAGCTCTTTCACCTCCTCCACAGCCTCGTCCACGCCGGCCACATCCCGGAAACGCACCTTGTTGTTGGGCGTCTCGGAGAGGATCTTGGCCTTGTTACGTCCCACATCCAGCATGGGATTACCGGGACCCATCTTTTTCATTAGGAAACCCCACAACAGCATCAGAAAGAGGAAAGGCAGTACCCAGTCGAGAAAGAAATTACGCAGTCCGTTCGAGCGAAAACGTCCCTGGATCTCCACGTTCGCTTTCAGCAGCCGCGAGAGCAGCAGACTGTCATCCACATCAGGCAGCCGGTTGACAATGAACTGATGTTTCACCTGCTCCTCGATCGACTGGACACGCAGGCGCCATGGCGCCGCGGGTCCTTTGGTGATCTTGCTTTTCTCACCGGTCTTATGCGTGCCCTTCATCTCCCCCACGATCTTATCGGGGAAGATCACCACCTTCGCCACATGCCCCGAGTCCACCTGTTGTATGAATTCGTTGTACGTAAAGGTTTTGGTCCCCGACGATGCCGGGAAGAACAGCAGATCCAGCAATATGAACACGAGGATCATCCCCGTAAAATAGGAGATCGAAAATTTATCCTTCTTTTCCACCTATTAACAGTTTAATTTATCCTTTATACAAATTGCTTGTCCAGCGCTTTCATTTTTTTGAGCAGGTCTTTCTGTTCAGAGGTGAGCTTGTCCGGCAGCACCACCCTGATCCGGGCAAAGAGGTCGCCATGCCCGTGCTTGCCGTACACCGGCATGCCTTTGCCTTTGAGCCGCAGCAACTGGCCGTTCTTTACCCCTTCGGGGATCTTCATATTGACCAGACCGCTCATGGTACGCACCTGTACGGTCCCGCCCAGCAAAGCGGTGTACATGTCTATGGGCAGCTCCACGTAGAGATCATCCCCTTTTCTTTCGAAGACAGGGTGTTTCTCCACGCGCACCGTCAGGTAAAGGTCGCCCGCCTGGCCGCCGCGGCCTTTTTCACCTTTCCCGCGCACCCGCAGCTTGAGGCCGTCATAGGCACCGGGTTTGATCTTCACCCTGATCTTTTCCTTTCCCACCTTCACGATGCGGGAGGTACCGCTGTAAGCCTCCTCGAGGGTGATATGCAGTTCTCCCTCCAGGTCATGCCCCGGAACGCTCTGACCGAACATGCTGTCAAAACCTCTGCTGCTCCGGCCGCTGCGACTGCTGCGGCTTCCGGCACCACCCGGGAAGCCGCCGCCCCCGAAGAAAGCCTTGAAAAAGTCAGAGAAACCGCCTCCAAAGAGGTCTGAAGGATCCCCCTCAAACGTATAGTAATAGGATCCTCCTCCGGGCTGTCCCCTCTGACCGCCGAAACCTCCAAAGCCGTTGAAGCCGGCATCCTGATACTGTTTCCAGTTGGCCCCCAGCTGATCGTATTTCTTTCGCTTCTCCGGGTCACCCAGCACCTCGTAGGCCTCACTGATCTCCTTGAATTTCTCCTCGGAGGCCTTGTCACCCTCGTTCTTGTCAGGATGATATTTCACGGCCAGCTTGCGATAGGCCTTCTTGATCTCATCCTGTGTGGCACTCTTCTTAACACCCAATACTTTATAATAGTCTTTATATTCCATATATTTTATCTCCTTCCTTAACGGATCTCTCCTGAAAAATCCGCAGCCTTTTAATCAAAAATCCTGCCAACGGCAGAACACGACAAAATTTCCGATTGCATGTTCAGGAAATTTGCTTATTTTGCCACAACAATATAACAAAATAAGTGATAGTCATGCGTGTAAAAACCTGCTGCCGTCCTTTCCCCCTCTATGTTTTGCTGATGCTGGTCTTTCTGTTCTCTGCCGTTGATCTTTTTTCCTGCACCTCTGTGGTTGTGTCCGGGAAATACACTGCCAACGGCAGGCCTCTCCTATGGAAGAACAGGGATACGAAGACGCTCAACAACAAGTTGGTTTATTTCGATTTCGGGAAATATTCTTTTGTGGGCATGGTCAACTCCAACGACAGCCTCAACAAGAGTGTCTGGATGGGTATGAACAGTGCCGGCTTTGCGATCATCAATACGGCCTCCTACAATCTTAACCTGGCCGATACCGGCATCAAGCAGACGGGACATGAGGGCTGGCTGATGAAAGCTGCCCTGGCCAGCTGCGGGTCGCTGGAGGACTTTGAGCATTTCCTGGACACGATGGCCCGGCCCACCCGCATGACCACCAACCTGGGGGTGATCGATGCCCACGGGGGAGCGGCCTACTATGAGCTGGGCTTTTTCGGCTATACCAAGCTGGATGCCAACGACCCGAAAGTGGCTCCCATGGGCTACATCGTGCAGACCAACTACTCCTTTGCCGGGGGCAAGGGCATCGGCGCAGGATATATCCGCTATGCCACCGCCGACGCACAGTTCCGGCAGGCCATGGTCCGCAACGAGATGTCGGCACAGTACATCCTGCAACAAGGCAGCCGTTGCCTGAAACACTCCCTCACCGGCGTGGATCTTTCCGTGCCGGACAACGGAGATCCCGCTACACAGAAGATGGTATGGTTCGAGGATTTCATCCCCCGCAAGAGCAGCGCCTCGGCAGTGGTCATAGAGGGTGTAAAACCCGGCGAGTCGCCTGCCCTCACCACGATGTGGACGGTGATGGGCTTCCCCCTCACCTCAGTGGCCATCCCCGTATGGGTCACACCCCACGGCAAACTGCCCTCGCTGCTCACCTACAACGATAAGCTGAAGGACTCCCCCATGTGCCACATGGCCCTCACACTGAAAGACCGGTGTTATCCCGTCAAATGGGGCAGCAGTGCTAAAAAATATATCGACATCCATGCCCTGGTCAACCGCGACGGCACAGGATTCGTGCAGATCATCCGGCCCCTGGAGAACAGGATCTTCGCCATGACCGGTGAGAAAATGCAACAGTGGCGGGAAAAGGGCATCAAAGAGAAAGAGGTAACAGAGTACTGGGACCAGCTGGAAGGGATGATACGGGAGATGTACAGCAAAGACCTGGGAGTAAGCTTGAAGGATGAAGGATAATCGATGAATGAC
>WFRO01000172.1 GCA_015486475.1 Bacteroidales bacterium | reverse complement strand
CGGGCACGGACAAATGGGAGAACCCCTGGCTGGCCATAGGGCTCAATGAGGACAGCATACCGGTTTATATTGAAAAAGCCTTTGCCATCGCCACACAAAAAGCTGATCCCCGTATAGGACTGGTGTATAACCAGCATCTGGCGATGCAGCCGGCCGCATGGGAAAAGATCAAATCGACCGTGCTTTATCTCAGGAAAAAAGGATACCGTGTGGATGGTATCGGCTGGCAGGCCCATCTGAATGACCGGGCGAATGTTGCCCTGAACCCGGAGGCCCTGCAATACCTCGACTCACTGATCACCTGGGCCCATGCCCATGATCTGGCGTTCCACATTACCGAATTCGATTATAAGATAACGGGCCGTTGGGATGCGCAGACAGCAGAAAAACAGGCGCAGGCCTATGCCAACATCCTGAAGGTGTTGCTCCGCCACCGCGATGAGGGTCTGGTCACCTGGAACACCTGGGGCCTGCAGGATGGCAACAACAAATACACCAACGGCCACCGATACATGTTTGATGAGCAGCTGCGGGCCAAGCCGGCCTATTATGCGGTGCAGAAAGTGCTGGAACATCCCGATGACCTGATGCCTGTATTTGGTGATAGCGGACCGGCGAAATGAACACAAAATCTCGTTACATGTCAACTTAATTATGACGCATCCAATACACCTTTTACCCTTCGCGCCCCCTCGGTACAGGGGGATATATGGAATAATGGAATAATGGAATGTTGGAAAAATGCCTGCCTGCCGGCAGGCAGGGAAGAATAGGTACGATGAAGCGATAATGGGATGCCTGCCTTACGCCTGCCTGCCGGTAGGCAGGGTAGGCAGGATGAGATAAAGTGATAAAGTGATAACCTAATCCTATAACTTTTAACTTTAGGCACTTTTAACTCCACACTCCACACTCCACATTCCAAACTTTTTTTGGTGCCAGGGGGGCGGGCAGGCTATGTAATGTGTTGTTTTAAGATTGACTTAACACTCGTTCAAGGAATAGAAATGAAAACATTATCTTTGTATGGTGAACAGATGTGTGACATAAAATATTGAGAATGATGAGAAAGATCTTTTTACTGGGGATGATGGTGATGATGTTTTCCGGTCTTTTTGCCCAGAGCAAGCGACCCAATATCCTGTGGCTTACCTGTGAAGATATCAGTCCCACGCTCTCTATGTACGGCGACTCTACGGCGCACACGCCCAATCTGGACAAGCTGGCTGCCGAGGGTCTGGTCTTTGACAATGTCTTTGCGGTGGTGGCCGTATGTGCCCCCAGCCGCTCCTCGATCATCACAGGGATGTATCCCACCTCCATCGGTACCATGCACATGCGTACCGCCCATGATGTGATGTCGTGGGGGAAAAGAGAGTATTCCGGGAAGAGCAACCATGTGGATATCAACGGGGATACGGTGCCTTTTTACAGCGCCGTCATTCCGCCCAATGTGAAGTGTTTTACGGAATATATGCGGGAAGGGGGGTATTACTGTACCAACAACCAAAAGACCGACTACCAGTTCGCTGCCCCGGTGACGGCCTGGGATGAGAACAACACCAAAGCCGAATGGAAACATGCTCCCTGGGATATGCCTTTCTTTTCGGTGTACAACCACAACGTGACCCATGAGTCACAGATCTGGAAACGGGCGGACAAGCCCCAGACGGTCTCGCCGGAGGTCGTCCCCCTGCCTTCCTACTTCCCCGACGATTCGATCGTGCGTACCGACGTGGCCCGGAACTATTCCAACATCGAAGTGCTGGACCAGCAAATAGGGGAGATGATCAGGGCCTTAAAAAGGGCAGGGGAGTACAACAACACGATCATCTTCTTTTTCAGCGACCATGGCGGTCCGCTGCCCCGCGGCAAGCGCCTCAATTATGATTCGGGACTACGCGTGCCTTTCATCGTCCGCATACCCAAACAATACCGGAAAAAATACGGGGTCGATCCTTCATGGGTGAAGAACGGCCGGGTGGATGCGCTTATCTCCTTTGTGGACCTGGCGCCCACCATGCTCTCCATCGCCGGCATGAAAATACCGGACTACATGGAAGGACAGGCTTTCATGGGGCCTCAGCGGGTGAAAGAACAACGGAAATATATCTTCGGCACAGGCGACCGCTTCGATGAGCACACCGACCGCAACCGCGTCGTAAGGGATCACAGATATCTGTACGTGAGGAACTATCACCCCGAATTGCCGGGATACAAGGATATTGCCTATCGCAAAAATATCCCCATGATGCGGGATATGCTCTATCTCCTGAAAATGGGACGGCTCACCCCCGCCCAGAACTATTGGTTCCGCCTGTATAAGATGCCGGAAGAGCTGTACGACTGTGAAAAGGATCCCGAAAATGTGCACAATATCATCGATGATCCTTCTCTCTCCGGCAAGCTGGATGAGATGAGGAAAGCCATGGATGAATGGCTGGCCGCCACAGGGGATATGGCTGCCACGCCGGAGAAGGAGATGTTCCTGAAGATGTGGCCCGGCGGGAAACAACCGGTGACGCAGAAACCCAAAATATCTGTGAAAGGGAAAGAGATCACCCTGTCCTGCAAGACGGAAGGAGCTTCCATTGCCTATCTCATCAGTAATAAGGATTTCAATCCGGACCTCAATGCCGGATGGCAGGTCTATTACAAGCCCTTGCGTGTGCCGCGCGGGAAATATCTCTATGTCATGGCCCAGCGCATCGGTTACAGGGAAAGTGCAGTGGTGAAGAAAAAATTCATCAAGAACACATCCACCAAACAGCATAGTGTCAGTACCATAATCGAGTGAGGGGTATGAGCAGGGAGAAACATCTTCTGAGCCTCCTTTTTTTTGCAGTTACGGTCGCTGTTGCGGGACAAACCCGGATCCGTCCGGATGACCCTGCGATCCGTTACGGGGGAGCCTTTTTTAACAAGATAAGTGATTCGCTGGTCATTTTCCAGCGTCACAGCGATGCTTTTCTGGCATTGCGGACCAATATCTCCCAGGTAAACCCCCGGAATGCCCGCACCACCTCCGGCATCAGGATCTCTTTTAAGACGGATGCCAAAAAAGCGGATCTTTTTCTCAGGATGCTGCCCGGCAGGAACGACTTCGTACTCTTTTTCTCTTTGTATGTTGACGGCGACTCCGTGGGCATGCTGAAGCAAAAAAGGGAAGATCTTACCAGTTCCGGCGACAGTCTTTTCTCCCTGGAGGTAGAGGCGCCGGGGAAAGGGTATCATACCTATACGGTGGTGCTGCCCACCTTTGCCAACCTGGCACTGGTGAGGCTGGAGCTCACCGGCGGCAGCGGTAAGCTGCTTCCCCTGCCGGCAACGAAAAAGCCTGCTTACATAGCATACGGCAACTCCATCACCCACGGGCAGGGCCAGCACACGGGCGATCAGACCTATCCCTGGATCCTGGCACGGGAAATGGGTTGGGACCTGTACAATCTCGCTGTGGGGGGCTCCAGGACCTCTGTGGCCATGGCCCGCATGATAGCCGATGAGATCAAAGGCCCCGTAGATTTCATGACCATTCTGATCGGTTTCAACGATGCGGTCTTTCAGGGGATCGATACAACCACTTACCGGCAGCGGCTGAATACCTTCATCGGGACCGTGCGCCGGGGCCATCCGGAGACGACCCTCTTTGTGCTGGGACAGACCTATACCGATAAGAAAACAGACAAAAAGGGACATCCCCTGAACTTTGACGACTGGCGCAGGGTACAACAGGAGGTGGTACAGTCCTTTGTGGCGGCAGGCGACCGGCGTATCCATTATATCAACGGGGCAGCCCTCACCGGTCATGATGATCTCTTTAAATCACCGAAAAATAAAGTGCACCTGAGCGTGGAAGGCGCCGCCCGGTTCGGGAAAGCACTGGCGGAAAGGATAAGAAGTAAAAAGTAATAAGGCAAAAGGCAAAAGGGGTACAGGGTACTGCCCGCCCGGACGACTCCGGTCGGACGGGGGTGCTAGGTGCTGGGTGAACTACGAACCACAAACCACGAACTACGAACGACAAATCTCAAACCTCAAACGCAGCCGCAGGCTGCATCAAACCTCAAACCTCAAACCACTATTCCTGGATATATTAATCCCATGAAAAAAGACATCCTCTATATCCTCCTTATGCTTTGCCTCCCGGTTGGTTTGATGGCCCAGCCGCCGGATCCGCCGGTGTCGCCGGTGACGGCCGTATCCATGCTGGACAAGGGCATTCTGTTTGAGCCAGAGTCGGGCGGTGTCGACCTTGGGGTCTCGGCGCCCTACCGGTCTGCCTACGGCGACAGCATCGTGGCGGCCGGATTCAGGAGCGTGCGCATACGGTACCAGGGGGACAAGAACCCCATGATAATTGCCATCGCCGACGGTCCTCCTTATGATGCTGACGATGACGCCCTGCTCGATGAACTGGAGGGCATCATCGACGACCTGCTGGGAAAGAACCTGGCCGTGGTCATCACCTTTTATGGTCTGACGGATGACAACCCCGGCGATCTGGATAAGATGGTGAGCTGGTGGGGCTATGTGGCCGATCGTTTCAAAGACAAAAGCCACCGTCTCATCTTCGATCTTTTTGTGGAGCCCTGGCGTCTGGTGAACAACGATGATCCGCAGCGCATTGCCGTCTATTATCAGGAGATCACCCGGGAGATACGCAAAACCAACCCCGACCGTCTCATTATCTATTTCAAGGTGCCGCCGCAGAATGCCAATGACAACCCTTTCGGGCCGGGGGCCGACTGGTTCATTACCAAAGACTTTGATCCCATCCCGCCTGAAGCAGGGATCTGGTATATGTGGGATTTTCATGTGCTGAAATCGGATGTACGCGATAATGTGCGTCTCATCCAGCAGGCATGGGAATACATGGATTCCGCCAAACAGGTGGTGTGGAGCGGTGCCTGGGCCTCCAAGACCGATGACAACGAGATGTGGGTGGCCTGGCCCATGGCTGTGGACAACACACGCAGGTTCATCGACAGAGGGATCCCCTCGGCTTACCTGATGATGTTCGACGGGGGTACCGGCATCTACGATGCGCAAAGAGATCATAACGGCAACGGTATCCTGGATGAGTGGGCCTGGCCGGAGATAACGAAGATGATCACCTCGGGACCGGATGTGTGGTGGAACATGCTCAGCAACCCCGGATTTGAGGAAGGGCTGGATCATTGGACGACCGACGGGGGCACGGTGACCCAGGGGGTAACCAGGGAGGACCATTTCCTGTACATCAATGATGCGGCCGCCACAGAGGTGAAGATCAGCCAGGACGTGGGGATCGCCCTGCAAAACAACGGACCGGGG
>WFRO01000171.1 GCA_015486475.1 Bacteroidales bacterium | reverse complement strand
TCCTCATCCAGACCGCCGGTCTTCTTCAGAAGAGCGGTCCTGATCAGCATAAAAGCGCCGGTAAGCACTTCCACCGGATTTGTTTCATCCTCCGGCAGATGGCCCATGTAGTACCGGTTGAACCGTTTGGAACGGGGAAACAGGGAGGCCAGTCCGAAGATCTTGTAAAAAGCCACCATGGGTGTGGGAAAAGCTCTTTTGGACTCGGGCAGGAAATTCCCCTTGCCATCGATCATCCTCACCCCCAGGGCTCCCGCATCCGTATGATCGTCCATGAACCGGATCGTTTTCGAGAGCGTATCCTCTTCAATGAGCGTATCGGGATTCAGCAGCAATACATACCGGCCGCGGGCCACTGCCAGGCCCTGGTTGCAGGCCTTGGCAAAACCTTTGTTCTCCTCATTGCGGATCAGTTTTACTTCGGGGAACTTCTCTTCCAGCATGCGTACTGTACCGTCCACCGAATTGTTGTCCACAACGATCACCTCACCCTCCTGCGTCTCCTTCAGCGATTTGAAAACGGAATACAGGCACGACTCCAGAAAATACCTTACATTGAAACTGACGATGATGACGGAAATATCCACGGGCCGGTAATATGTTTCGACAAATATACAAAGGCTCGCAGAAAAAAGCAGGATCAGCCGTGATTCTTCATCTCCCCGCGTATCACCTCAGCCAGTCTTTCCACTCCTTCTTTGTTCTCCTCCTTCGAAGCATAGGAGAAATTGATGCGGATGGTATTCTTCCCGCCGTTATCTGCAAAAAAGACATTTCCGGCTACAAAAGCCACTTTATGGACAATGGCTTCCCTAAGCAGTTTCTCCGCATTCATCCAGGACGGCAGGGTCATGAACAGGAACAGGCCTCCTTCCGGCTCGGTCCAGGTGACCCCTTCCGGCATATGTTTGCGGAAGCCCTCGAGCATCAGGTCTCTTTTCTCCCGGTACAGATCAACGGTGCGGGCCAGGTTTTTCTCAAAATGTCCGGAATCCAGGTAAGCTGCCGCCACCTTCTGCAGGAAGACGGGTGTGCAAAGATCCGCCGTCTGCTTGGCCATGACAAATTTTTCGATGATCTTTTCATGCCCGATCACCCATCCCAGACGGAATCCCGGCACAAAGATCTTGGAAAAGGTCCCCAGGGTGATCACACGCCCGGAGGTGTCCAGTGCCTTCATCATGGGCTGCGGCTGCCCCTCAAAACGGATCTCCCGGTAAGGGCTGTCTTCCAGTACCAGCAGGTCAAACTCCTCCGCCAGCTCCAGGATGCGCCTTCTTCGTGCCTCCGGCAGCGTGATGCCGGCAGGGTTCTGAAAATCGGGGATCACGTAGATGAACTTAGCTTTCCTGCCCTCGTCCTTCAACTCCTTCAGTACGGAATAAAGCTCATCCAGGCGCATCCCCTGATCATCAAAAGGGATGCCGGTCAGCCGGGCTCCGTAGGCACTGAAGGCGCTGATCCCACCCAGATAGCTCGGCGATCCGCAGATCACCACATCGCCCGGGTCCAGGAAGATCTTGCCCATCAGGTCAAGCCCCTGCTGGGAAGCTGTGGAGATGACCAGGTTCTCCATACCGGCCTGCACCCCTTCCTTTCGCATCCGCTCCAGGAGGAGCTCCCGCAAATGCACGTCCCCTTCGGTGGTACCGTACTGCAATGCCTCGGCCCCATGCTCTTTCAGCACCTGCACCATGATCTCCTGCAGGTCCTCCACAGGAAAAGATTCGGGCGACGGCAACCCGCCGGCAAAGGAAATGATATCCGGCTGCTGCGTGAGCTTCAGCAATTCACGGATCGCCGACCTTTTCATGTTCCCCGCAATACGGGAAAAACGGTTGTTCACTGATAATGCCATCTCTCTCCTATTTTCCCTAAATGTCGGCATTACCCCTCACATAAACAAACAATACCGGATGTTATACATCATACGGATAAATATACAGGAAGAGTTGATAAGTTGATGGGTTGATAAGTTGAAGAGTTGAAGAGTTTTCGTCTCTCATTCAAGCATCGAGCTTACAACTTAAACGTATCTTCGAACAACGTCCGGTTGGCAATGGAGCGTCCCAGGGTAATTTCGTCGGCATATTCCAGCTCACCGCCGATAGCCACCCCCCGCGCCAGGGTAGTGATCTTCACCGGCGTATCCTTGAACTTGCGGAAGAGATAAAAGTTGGTGGTGTCCCCCTCCATGGTGGTGTTCAGGGCCAGGATCAGTTCCTTCACCTCCCCTTTCCGTATCTTCTCTTCCAGGGGAGCTGTCACGAGGTCATCCGGCCCAATGCCGTCGACAGGGGATATCAGTCCTCCCAGTACATGATAGATGCCATGGTACTGGCCGGTGTTCTCTA
>WFRO01000170.1 GCA_015486475.1 Bacteroidales bacterium | reverse complement strand
TCGGGGTAGATCGTCTTTTCTTCGGGCAGGAAGACCACGTCGTCCGGTCGCAGCACCTGTTCCAGCAGGGCCAGGTCTTCCTCCGTGCGGCGGGGATATTTCTTCAGATCTTCCGGGTCATTGAACTGGGTGGGGTTGACGAAGATGGAGACCACTGTCACAGGATCCCGCTGCAGGGAGCAGCGTATCAGCGAGAGATGGCCCTCATGCAAGGCTCCCATGGTGGGGACAAAACCGGTGTCCCGGCCTTTTTCGCGGAAAGGAGCCAGGTGCCTGTCCAGCTCTTCCGGTAACTTTACGGTCAGCATGGTCGGTGGTATTGAGGGTTGATCAGGAATGAACGGGGACGTATCATCTTTGGTTTCAGAATAAAACACAAATATGAAGAAAATTTACTATCTTTGCATAAAATTCACAAAGAAAAGTTAACGGCTTTTTTGTTAAACAACATCCAGAGAATCAGTGTTGTGCAAAACGAGAGCCCTGGAGTTGTTGAACGGGAAAATGATGGCAGGATGAATAAATACAAAGTTCTTTATGTTTCTCAGGAGATCACCCCTTATTTACCTGAGAGTGAGATCTCGAAAGTGGCCCGGTACCTCCCGCAGGGAGTGCAGGAGAAAGGAAATGAGATCAGGACTTTCATGCCGAAGTACGGTAATATCAATGAGCGCCGCAACCAACTGCATGAAGTGATCCGTTTGTCGGGCATGAACATCATCATCGATGAGACCGATCATCCGCTGATCATCAAGGTGGCGTCGATCCAGGCGGCACGGATGCAGGTATATTTTATCGAGAACGAAGACTATTTCCAGCGGAAGTTCGTTATGGAGGATGAGGAGGGCAGGCCTTTTGCAGATAACGACGAACGGGCGATCTTTTTTGCCCGTGGTGTGCTGGAGACCGTGAAGAAACTGCGGTGGGCCCCCGACATCGTGCACTGCCTGGGCTGGTTCGGCAGCCTGGTGCCGCTCTACCTGAAGAAGGCCTATCATGATGACCCGATCTTTACCAATGTGAAAGTGATCTATTCGGTATATAACGACAAATTCGAAGGCACTCTGAAGCCTGCCTTCCGTGAGAAACTGATGCTGGACGGTATCGGCGGGGAAGATCTGGAGGTGATGAACGACCTCTCCTGGGAGGGTGTGATGAAGCTGGCCCTGCAACATTCCGATGCGGTCATTTACGGCAGCAGGGAGATACCGGAAGCCATTCCCGCCTTTGTCAGGGAACGGGGCCTTCAGGCACTGGAATATCAGGATGAAGAGAACTTTATTGATGCTTACACGAACTTTTACGAGTCTGTATTAAACGGGAAGATCAATGCGGATGTTTGAGCGGGGGACGAGGGAGAAAGCGTGGCGTCCCGTAATTTTACCGGTTTTATTTCTGATCCTTCTGACAGCAGTGGTCTCCTGCGAGGATGAAGCTACGGACATCGGCCTGGAGCTGAAAAGCGTGCTGGGCCGTGTGCAGCCTGTCTATGTGGACACGCTGCGTATCCATACCTCTGTCTGGACCATGGACTCGGTGCGTACCGATCATGCTTCAGGTTATGTGCTGGGCGATCTCCTGGATCCGGTCTTTGGGCGTACCAGAGCCACTTTTGCCACGCAGTACCGTCTCTCCAACCCCTGGACCCCCGGGAACAATGCGGATGTTGATTCGGTCAAGCTTTTTCTGGTGATCGGCGATTACAAGGGGAATGAGGTCACACAGCAGCGGATCAATGTGTATGAGTCCTTCAGGACCCTCCGCTATGATACGATCTATTATTCCACTTTTGAGATGAAGGATTCTCTCAGCAAATGGCCGGTAGGATCGGCGATGTACACCCCCGGTGATACAATGGTCACTGTTTATCTCTCCCGCACTTTCGGTCGCAAGATCATCCGGGATACGGCCGTGCTGAAAGACCAGGACCTTTTCCTCAGCCATTTCAAGGGGTTATATGTCACCACCGATCCGGTCTCCCAGCCGGGGGAGGGAGGTACCATCTCGGTGACCCTCCTGGCCCAGGAGACCTACCTGGCCATTTACTATCATAACGACCTTTCCGATAATCTGATGTACCCTTTTTACATCAACGGATATTGCGGCAGGGTGGGCATGTACCGGCATGATTACGGGGAGGCGCCTGCCGGTACCGCCATCCGCTATCTCAACCAGGAGAAGAGTGACAGCGTTTGTTATATGCAGGGTCTTAGCGGAGTATATACCAAACTGTCCATTCCGGGGCTCGAAAGATATAAGGATTCATCGGTCGTCCTGAACAAAGTCACGCTGGTAGTGCCTTATCATGAAGATCC
>WFRO01000169.1 GCA_015486475.1 Bacteroidales bacterium | reverse complement strand
TACCTGTACCATGCCGTAAGGCCATACGGCGCCGGGGAAGGTGTGGCCGTGGAAGCCCGTGCCGACCATCGGGTCGGCATATTGCGTGAGGTCGGCAGCCTGCCGGCTGCAGGCCCCTGCCAGGAGGAGGGGGAGGAAGAAGAGGAGGAATAGTCTTTTCATGGTACTATGCTTTAATAGATTCGTGTATCATGGGGCTTACATCTCCGGGCGGTGCCCGGGGGTAATGCTATATGGTGCAGGTTGCAGGGTCCTGGGTGCAGGGTGAATATATGCGCGTTGAATGAATATACCCAGCACCTCATTTATCATCTGTCATTTGTCTAATCCTTTTCTCAATCTTTTTCCAGTCTATCTCCATCATCCACACCTGCCGGAAGTCCTGGCTGGTGGCATCTTTGACGATCTCGCCTTTGTCATTCTTCGTGGGGGTGCGGACGTCCCAGGCGGCCAGGGTGCCGTCGGGGGAGAGGACGAGCTGTTCTCTTCTCATCTTCTTCTCCGTGAGCTGTACGAGTGTGCCGAAGGGGTGTCGGGTGCCTACTGCGGCGGCCATCACCTGTCCGTCGCTGAGGAAGAGGATCCATTCTCCCGAGGGGTGCCAGCGGATAGACTCTACCGGTTTTTTCAGGCGGGTCACCTGCCGTGGCGTCTTTTCACTACCGTCGGCGCGGATGACAAAGAGCTGGTCGGTGCCGCTGCTGTCGCGGGCGGCGAAGGCGATCTGCGTCCCGTTGTATGATCCCCGTACGATGCCGCCTACCTGCATGCCGTGGGTGAGACGGCGTATGACGATGCCCTGTGGCGGACGGGGATACTGCGTGCGGGTGCCGGAGAAGGCAGTGGTGATGTCCAGGTCTTTGGGGATGTCGGCGACGAAGAGGTCCTCGTCATAGCCGTTGCCTTCCTCACGACGCACCTTGCCGATGAAGGCCCGCATGGTGCCGGTGCTGTCCACCCACGAGTCGCCGTAGGCTTTCTCGATCTCTCCCGGCGCTGCCTTGTCTTTGGGCGCGGGCTGCAGGATGACGGCGAAGTAGCAGGAATAGCCCTGCGGCGCCCGCGGGTCGGGCTGCATGAAGCCGATGGTGCGGTCGATATCGCGCACGAGGAAATCATCATAGGTGAAGCCTGTGCGGCTGCCGTCGCGGCAGTATTCGTGGCGGTGGGTGCCGCCGCGGTGGGCGCCCGCCGTCGTGGGGTCGTGCGTCACATCCCGCATGTCCACACGGAAAGAACGGCCGCTGCCGTCGGCCACCACCTCCAGGGCGGTGCGGTTGGGCTTGGCATAGTACCCCCGCTCCTTCACCTCCGACACGTCGGGACCGTGGATGAAGATCACCTTATTCTCCGAAGGATGATACGAGACCGCTCCCACTCCCGGCGCGGCCTGCTCGCCCGTGATCACCGTATCGGGACGGTAGAGGACGGTCTCCCGGTCCGTGGCGATCTCCACCTTTTCGATGGTCCGGCAGTTGCCGATATCTTCGTTATATACCGTTCCCCGCGTGTCGTAACAGAGGAAACGTCCGTCGGGGGAGAAGTTGTCGTTATTGTCCAAAGCATGGTCCTTGAGCGTGTGGGTGATCTGTCTTTCCGGCATGGGGATCATAATAAAAGGTGAGGCAGTCTTCTTTTTTACGGTGCAGGAGGAAAGCAGGAGGAGGCTGGCGATGAGGAGTAAGGTTAGAAAATCAGGTCTGTGTTTCATAACTTGAAATTTGTAGCTTGTATTTACAAGACGCAATAAATTGCGTCTTTACGGTCAATATTATTCATCATTCATCGATCGTCATTCTTCCTTCATCGTTCCAAGCTTCCCTACTGCCGGCTTATACTCCACATATCCGTACCAGCTCAGTCTGGCTGCGAGCCAGTAATGATCATCTTTTTTCCCGGGCAGGGGGCGGATCCTGAATTGCAGTGTGCGGGTCTCCAGCGGTGCCAGGTGAAAATGCTGTTTCCAGGGGGCCACGGTGATCAGTCCCACGGTGTTGGAGGGGCAGTCGCCCCAGGTCTCTGCCGGTCCGGCGAGGGCTACCTCGCCGTCAATGGCCTGTGGCAGGGGGTTGCGTAGGGTGACGGTCACGCAGCTGCTGTCGCTCTCCACCTTCCATTGTATGCGGCGGGCCTCGTCGCTGTGGTCGTCGGCATGGCCGAACTTCTTCGCCGGCAGGCGGAAGGGCAGCACATCGAAGTAGCTCTGTCCCTCCCACGAGATGTCTGCCCGCAGGAAGCCGGGCGCCACCTCTCCTTCGAGGACGAGGGTGACGGGATAAGCCTGCTCGCTGCCGGGGCCTACCCGGTAGGAGAAGCTGTCGGGCACGGCACGCAGTCCCGGCGGCGTGGTGATGGTGACGGTGCCCGTGACGGGCGTGTCGGTGAGGTCGTTGCTCACCCACACCGTCACCTGGCGTATGTTCTTCCGGCTCTCCTCGCCGTCATAACCGGCGGGGGCCTGCAGCCGCACGTTGACAGGCAGGTAGCCGGCGGGCGCCGCGCCGGCGTTGTGCTCCCAGTAACGGCAGTAGTCCGGAGCGCCGGTAGCGGGGGTGTAGCCCCCTTCCTCCGGTGGCGCCACGTCGGTGGTGAGGAGGTACGTCTCTATTTCGTAGGGGGTCAGTTTGCAGGAAAAAGTGTTGTCCCCATGTGCCTGCGGGGTGCCGTGGCGCTCCATCATATTGACCTGCTGCAGCGACCGCAGGGGGAAGGTGGTGGTGACGGTCGTGGTGCTGCCGCGTCCTTCAGGCTCATAGAGGCGCAGGATGATGCCGTGGATGGGTCCGGTCTTTTTCTTTCCGCTGAATGCTTCCCGCCCGGCGCTCACGGGTTTGAGGGCGCTGACGACGGCGCGGCGCCCGCGGATGCACAGGAAAGCCTGCTGCGACGGCAGCGCTCCCCCGTGGGGGGTGCCCTGCACGGCGAGGAGAGGGTTGTTGTAAGCATAGCCGGCATAGACGGTGGCGGCATCCTGCCAGTTGCCGTTGTGGGGCTGCAGGGCATACTCGAAGAGATGGGTCTTGCGCTCGGGGAAGTCGTGCGTCCAGTCGAGGAGGGGCGACTGCCAGGGGATGGTGTGCATGAGAGCCAGCACCATGGTGCCGTCGGGCTCGGTGCCCACGCTCATGTTTCCGCGGTTGAGCAGGGCGAGGCCCTTGTTCTCCACCCAGGCTTTTTTGTCGTCCGCCAGATAAGCTTCTACGGGCAGGGTGATCTCGCGGCCCTGCCGGAGCTGGCGGGTGAGGGCGTCGAGGGCCCGCTGCGTGGTACGTACATCGCGGCCTATGATCATCAGCACGGGGTAGTCGAACCAGGCGCCGCTGACCTGGCGGTCGCGGACAAAGGCGTAAGCATATCCCTTTTGCTGCAGTTGCTGGCGTATGGCTCTTCTGGCCGCCTCATGAAGATGCGACATCAGACTGTCGTTGAAGCTGTTCTGTCCCAGCGGTCCCGCGGAGAAGCTGAAACGGCGGTATTGCACGTCGTAGCTGCGCTGCACGTCGGGACATGCCGGGGTGCAGGTGATACCGTGTTGTGCCAGGGCCCGCTCCAGCCGGAAGCCGGCATTGCGCAGCAGCGTATCGCGCGGCGTGACGATCTCCGCCGGTCCCGGCGCCACACTGTAACGCCCGCCGAAGTTGATCTTCACCGACCAGCTCTGGTCGAACCACTGGTAGCAACTGTTCATCGAGTGATGGGAGGTCCACTCGGTAGAGTTGCTGTAGTAGGAAAAAGGTTCTTTGCCGCGGAAATAGGTCTTCGTGGCAAAACGGTCCTCCAGCACGGGCACCTCACCCGCCAGGTTGGGCGGGAATGTGACGATGAACAGGTCGCGGTCGCGGCACAGGGGCGTGGTATCGCTCTCGGCGATGTTCCGGCCGTCCAGTCCGCGGTAGTCCACCAGGTAAGTGCGGAAATCAATGCGATCCACCCCTTTCCAGAGGATCACCTCCTGCACACGCTTCTGCATGCGGGGCATCTCCCCGGTGATCACCATCTTCTCACACACGGGCGAACGGTAGATCTGTACGGTGGCAGGGTAGTCGACCGAGAAGGACTTTTTTCCGGTGGTGAGGTATCTCCAGGCCGGCTCGAAACCGGGACCTTCTTTCAGCAGTACCAGCTCATTGCCCAGGGTGCCTTTTTCTGTGGAGAGGTACTCTTTCATCGTTCGTTTCCCGAAGATGCTGGTGAGGGCTCCGCCGGCTTTCGCGTCAGCAGTGATGCGGAAGAAGTCGTTCTCGATCTCATTCCTTTCGGCCGCCACCTCTTTTTGTCCGCCCGGTATGGTTTTGGCCGGCACGATCCACCAGGTGCGGTACCCCAGCGAGGGCACCGAGTCGGCCACGAAGGTGATGACGGCCGAGGTGACCAGGCGGCCTTTTCGCTCCAGATGATTCGTTTCCACGGCAACGGTGTGGCCGTCGGTGTCGGTGAGACGGAACCCCCGGACCGGCTTGCTGAAATGTACTGTTGTATGCACCACGTCGCTGCGCTTCCAGTTGAGGGGGTTGAAGACAGTGAGGGGGATGGCCTTGCTGTTGGGAGAAGAGGTGTTGATCTTTTTTTCGATGAAGCGGAGGGCTGCCTGCAGGCTGCTGTCGGCCAGGGCCAGGGCATCGTGGTATCCCAGCACCAGGTCGAGGTACGGCTCGTCGGCGCCGCAGCCGGTGATACCGTCATGGTGCTGGCCATAGAGCAGGTCGCGCCAGCCTTTGTCGAGGGCCTCATCCGGATAAGGCATGCCCAGGAGCGAGGCCAGGACAGAGAACTTTTCCGCTGTGATCAGCGCGTTCTCCCCGAGGCGGTTGCCTGTCTTGAGGTCCATGCGCGAGAGCTCACATCCTTCGTTGTACTGGGATACGTCGCGGCTCACAATGGGGATGTCTAGATGGTCGCGGTGATACTGGTCCATGACATCCCTCAAGTATTCTTCTGCACCCTGGGCATCCAGGGAGACGCGGGGCACGAAGGTCTTGAACACCTGTGTGCGGCCCACCATCCAGGCGGTGGGGGCTTTCTCGTCGGTGGCGTTGAGGCGCAGGTCGTAGTGCAGACCCGGGATCTGCTGCTGCTGGTCGTACATGTCCTCCGAGAGGATGCGGCGGGTAGTGGCGATGGCTTCGCCGGCGGCACCTTCGGTGTCGGGAAATCCGTAATCCACCTTACGTACCGGCAGGATGGTGCCGTCGGGCGACTGGGCCAGGTAGAGGTCAGGAATGCCGGGCACACGCACCGACGGGGAACGGTAGTTGGAGCGGGTCCAGACGGCACCGCGGAACTCTGTCTTTGCCAGGATCTGCGGTAACTGGATGATGTGGCCGAAGACATCCCAGGGCTGATAGACGCGGGGCTGGTCGTGCAGGACGTTCTCATGGAAGAGACGTCCGTAAAGGATGTTGCGTATGAGAGCCTCGCCGCCGATGGTTGTCTCATTGGGCTGGTTGTAGCTGCCACAGGTCTCCAGACGTCCCTCTGCGATGAAGGTACGTATGAGGGAACGGTCGGCGGGGGTGATGTCGTAATAGGGCTTCAGGTAAGGGATCTCGCTGGCCACGAAGGCGAAGCCGCTGTCGCCCTGTGTGGCGCGCAGGAACTGGTTGAGGTTGGAGAAGGAGAGGGTCTGGTACCCCGACTGGCTGTCCCGCCAGACCGGATCGACATGGAAGCCCTGCACAAAACGGGTGAGGCCGTCGGCGGGGGGCAGGTGGTCGACGGTGAGGGTGAAAGAGCGCTCCCCGTGCGGGCTCTTCAGCAGCAGTGTGCTCTCCCGCTTCCCGGCATACTGTGTACGGGTCACCGGCGTGCTGCCCCGCAGCCATACCAGGGTGGCAGGGGGGATGCTCCCGCTACGGGCCAGGAGAGGTCCTCCCTCGCCGGCATACATCTCCACCGGGCCGGCAGGATGGTCGGCGACGTTGTAAAGCATCACCGGGAAGATATCGGCCAGGGCCGTGTCATGGAGGCGCATGGGTACCGAACCGGCCAGCGGCGGGGTGGTGTAAAGGTCGGCATCCAGGGGATAGAGGGCGGAGAAACGGGCATAGAGCCACCATCCTCCTCCTACGTTCTGTACCTTGACGAGTAAGAGGTTGTTCCCCTGCTCCAGAGTGACCGCCACCTTGTCAGCGTCGGGGCCCGAGGCGCGGGGGTCGGGGTATACCCACACCCTTTTGCCGTTGAGCCATACGGCAGCCATGTCATTGCTGCCCAGCAGGAGGAGTGCCGGGGTGCGCCGGTCGCAGCGCACGTTCACCGCCGCATAGGCCACATGGTCCTGGTTGGGTTCCAGGGCTTTGCGCAGGTCCAGCTTGCCGTCCCTGCCGGCAGAGGCTTTCTTCCAGACAGCTTTCCCGCCGGGCAGGTCGGGGGAGCGCAACACACCACCGTCCACCGGCCGGACATCCTGCTCTCCACCCTCCTCCGTGAGGTAGTCATGGTAGATCGAACGGTTGCCATGCGCCCCGAAAGGGCCGCCCACCAGCCACTCCTGAATGAACGTGCCGGAGGTGAATGGGAAAACGGGGGGACCCTGGGCTTGTAATTCCAAAGAAGGGAGGAAAAAGATGATGAAAAGAAAGAGAATGGAGATACAGGCCCGGCCTGATCGCTTTTTAATGATACTTTCCTGAATTTTCGTTGTGTAAATCATAAGTCAAAATTCATATATCAGACATAATACCTGACCTCCCCGCCCCCCTGACCCCCTGGTACCTCCGCCATCCTTCGACAAGCTCAGGAACCTGCTTCGGTACCCAGGGAAGGGGGAACCCCTGCCCACTCTATTAATTGCATAGTGGGTTGGACTTCCCCTTAGGGGACCGAGGGGGTGTGATGGGTTAATACCACAGCTCATCCTCCCTCATCTTTCCGGTCCGCTGATCGCCCCGGTATATCTCCCCAGCCAGTAGGGCAGGGTGTAGATGTAGGGCGGGTATTCCCGGCGTCCTCCTTCTCCTCCCTTGATCTCATAGGCACTGTTGTGCAGCACCATGGGACATTCGTCGGGAGGCAGGACCTCTTCCGAGGTGCGCCGCATAAAGTTGGGTGGCAGGAGGGTGATATCCTTGCGATAGGTGTTGTCCACGTTCCAGGCCACCAGGTCGAGGGGGAACTTCTGCAGCCACCATACAGAGCTTTCCGGATCGTAGTCTTTCCCGCCCACCTGGGCATAGATATAGTTCCAGAGGGGGTTCTTCTCCGGTTTGACCCGTTCATAATGGCTTTTCACTGTCTCAAAATACTTTTTCCGCAGGTCGTCGGTGAAGGCATATTTGATGAGGGCGCGGGCAGTGAGGAAATACATCTCGTCGTCGGAATGATTCCAGCCGTCGCTGAGGGGTTGCCCTTTGACAAAGCCGATCTCCGAGGCGGGCCGCAGGATGTTTTCCAGGTATCCGTATTTATCCATCATCTCATAGGCCAGTTTTTTGTACTTCTCCTCGCCGGTGAAATGGTAGGCGGTCTGCAGGAAAGCGATCAGGAGGGTGGAGTTGAGCCGCCGGTCGCCGACATTGGGTGGGAAGCTGTTGACATATTCGGGGTTCCATCGGCCCCACTGGGTAGGCTTGCCGTTCCAGGTGACGAGATACCAGTTGTGGTCGATGATGTGGTCCATCTCTATTTTGATCTGACGGATGGCCCTGTTGCGCCATGCCGTGTCGGGGACGATATCGGCGAAGAGCGCATAGACGAAGAAGTGTCCGCACGACTCGTCGCTGCTGGTGGTGGATTTCCAGCGCCAGCGGCCGTCGGGGGTGAGACGCCAGATCTTCTGGTCTTCCGGCATATTGGGGTCCACGTCACTCGACTGGTAACCGTTGCGCTCGTAGGTGCGGGCCGGAAAGCCGGGGATGCCGGTGATGGCGGTGAGGCGTTCCATAGCCTCGAAAGCTTCATAGATGTTCTCCAGCGCCGTATCCGACCTGGTGACTGCATAACGATACAGCTCGCCGGCCAGATACATGGATGTCCAGAGGCCGTCGTTGTCGGAGTCGACCAGATAAGCCGTGTTAAGGTCGCCGGGGATGCGCAGGTTGGTGCGCGACTGGAAGCCGTAACGGATATGGCGCAGGCGCTGCACCTTCTCGAAATACATCGCCTTATCGTAAAGGGTCATGGGTTTGTAGGCGATGATGCTCAGTCCGGTGCTGCTCAGCGCCAGGGTGCTGCCGTCGGGGCCTGCCGCCAGGTCGGTCACATGGTCGTCCACCAGCCAGCGGCGGGAAGCGTAATAATCGAAGCCCCCGTCATCCCGCAGGACGAAAGCGCCACGCGTGCTGCCGAACCAGAGACGGCCGCCGATGACCTCCACGTCGGTGAGATCGGGCCAGGGAAGCTTGTTGTTCAGCTCATCCCTCTTGCTGAAGTCTTTCCTGTCGAGGGTGTAATAACCGTCGGCAGTGCCGAGGACGATCTTGTCTCCCCACAGGGTGAGGGCTGTCAGCGAGGAGCCTTTGTGGACCTCTTTCCATTTCTTTTTGTCCGGCGAGAAGGTGTAAAGGGCATCCCCGGTGAGCACGAGAAAATGACCGTTCTGTCCGTCCCATATCATCTTTTCAGGCAGGAAAGTGCCGGTTTCTTTTTCCCAGGCTTTCTTACCGTTGGCATAATATTCGAACTTTCCGTCGGCGGACAGGAGGAAAGCAAAATCTTTGCCCATGCAGAAGGCTTTGGCACCGGGCATATCATGCTCCACCCACAGCTTGCCGGCCCAGGCATTGCTGAAAAGGGCTTCGGGCGTCAGGTAGATGAACTGTTGCCGGTATGTGCCCATGGCCACAATGTCTACGTCGTTGAGGAAACGGTACAGCCCGTCTTTCACCAGATATTTGTCGCCGGGGGTGAGGAGGTTCTTGCTCGACAGCACCTGGATGCGCCGGTTGCGGTCGGCACAGACACCGTACAATTTCCATTTGGGATAATTGCGGTCGGAAAAGGCATATTTCCTGGCATAGTCCTGCTGAAAAGGCTTGTCCTGCCAGGTCTGTGCGGACAGGGTGACCAGCCCTGCGATAAATAAGGTTGTACTAAGGATCAGTTTTCTCATTTTTATCGGAGTTTATTTGTGATCTAATTCAAACTGGTCGAGCACACCACCCCAGCTCCCGTCAGCATTGATCTGAATAGCTTTGAAAGAGAGATGCTTGCCGTGGATATCCAGCACGGTGTAATGGAATTTGTAGTATTTTCCGCCGTCGTATTCATTGCTGTTCGGCTCGGCCGGATGATCGGGCAGGTCCAGCTGGGGCCAGTCGCGGTACTTGTGGTTGTCGAGGCTGGCGCCTCCGCCGCCGGTGATGATATAGACGACATTGTTCCCTTTCCCTGTCTTCGGGTCGTAGGGGGGATGGGGCAGCCCCCGCTCATAGTCGTGGGTATGTCCCGAGAAGACGATGTCCACGCCCTGCTCCTCCATGATGGGGACAATGTACTTCCGCAGGGGCGGTTCGCCGTCGTAATAACCGCCCGACCAGCAGTCCGAATACGGGGGCTGGTGCATGAAGACGAAGATCCACTCACTCTTCTTTTTGGCTTTCGCCAGATCGGCTATGAACCACTTGTACTGCTGGCTCTCCGGCAGGATGCCGTCGCCGTCGGGGAAAGAGTATTCGTTGGGGTCGAGGAAGATGAAATGGGCGTTGCCATAATCGAAAGAGTAATAATACTCCGTGCTGCCGGTGGAGGTGAGGGGATTGTGCACCCTTTGTTCAAAAGGAGGCACCCGGTCGTTGAAGCCTCCGTATTCGTGGTTGCCGATGGAGATGTAAAAGGGCACATCTCCGCTGACATAACGAATGGGATAGAAATATTCATCGATCCACTCGTCCAGGCGGGCGCCCCGGCTTACCACATCGCCCACGTTGACGATGAAGTCGGGCTTCTCCGGCACCATGTGACGCACGATGCCCTCGTGGATCTTGGTGAGGGTGCGGCTGTCGCCGTAAACGATGAAGCGGATGTCTTCGTCACGGTTCTTTTTGGTGTGGAAGGTATGCACTGTGCCGGAGAGATCGCCCGTGACGACCTTGTAGGAATAGGTAGTGGCTTTTTTCAGTCCGGGAATGGTCACTTCATGAAGCAGCGAGGGATCGGGCAGCTCCACCAGAGTGTCGGTGAGGGAAGTCCCTTCGCCGTAGATGACCTTGCCGTAAGAGGGATAGGCGGTCTCCCACATCACGGTGATGCCGTCATCTTCGGCATCCTGCAGGTAAGGAGGTACCACAAAGACAGGGGTACGCGCATAAACTTTTTCCTTGTGCTCCATAATAATGTTCACCTCCCGGATGAGGGTCTCAAGGGGTATGTTCCCGCCGGTATATTTTTTCAGGATCCCGTTGAGGTCGACGATCTGGGCGGTCTGGGGAACGGGGTTCATACGGAAGAAACGGTCGGCGCGCCGCAGGCGGCGTTGCAGTTGTTCCAGCCCGGCCTGCAGGTCCAGCTCCTTTTGGGTGATGACACGGGCATAGCGCAGGCCGCCGCTGCCGCGGCTATTGATCACTTTGAGGGCGAGGTTGTATTTTTGACCGGGTTTGCCTGCCTGCGTGAGTGAGATGTTCCCTTCGCCGTCATAGGTGCCTGCGTTTGTTCCGTCGATCCATACCTCACAACGGTCGTTGCCGTTGACCAGGAGGCGGATCTCCTGTCCTGCCACGGGGATATCATCGATCTTTTCCGGCAGGGTGACGGTGGTGCGGTACCAGGCATGCTCATACTCGCCCGGCCAGCTGTCACCATTGTGGACGGTCTGCCACTTGCTGTCGTCAAAAGAGGGTCCGGAAGCCTTATCAGGGCCGTTCTTTTTCCATTTCCAGGAGGTCAGTGACATCCCCCCGCCGGTAGTCATGGCGTAATACTTGTCGAGGGTCTCCATGAGGTCGCCGTATCCGGGTGGCATCCCCACCACATCGGCCTGGTAAAAGCGGCAACTGTAGTGGTCGTTCTGTGCCCGCACGGAGATGATGAACTTCTGCCCCGGCCGGGCCCAGCGGGTCAGGACACCCCGCGCTTCCGAACCGCCGGTGTTGATGATCTCACGGCCGTTGACATACACCTGCAATCCCCTGGCCGAGGTGGCGCCGTAGAAGATCAGGTCACGGCCTTCCATCTCCGGCGGAACCGTGAACTGTTGCTTGAACCAGCGCACCTGGTCTTTCTCCCACCAGATCCTGCCCAGCGGCTGTCTTTTCCAGAGGGAGGGTTGCGCGCTGAAGACCTGTTTGTGGGTCAGCTCACCTACATGCACGTTCCATTTCAATATCTCATACACCGGCTGCGGGTCCAGTGGCTGTACCACGGTTTTCTCCTGCGCCCCGAGGAAGAAGAAAGGGGTGAAAAGAAGTGAAATTGTCCAGATCAGTTTTTTCATTGCAGTGTCAAGTTATTTGTTCAATGGTAATTACGCTGCTATGCAGCTGAAATTAGCTCGCTAACGCTCGCGAAATTTATCCCGACGAAGTCGGGATGAAATTAAGTAGTCATTCATAGTACATTTTTGCCTTCTGCCTTATTACTTTTGCCTTTGTATTGTCATTCAGTAGTCATATAGTTGTAATTAAGTAGAAATTAGGTAGAAATTAGCTTGCTTCGCTCGCGAAATTAGGTAGTCATTCATAGTAGATTTTTGCCTTTTGCCTTATTACTTCTGCCTTGTATTGTCATTCGGTAGTCATACGGTGGTCATTCGGTAGTCATTCGGTAGTCATTTAGTTGTAATTAAGTAGAAATTAGGTAGAAATTAGCTCGCTTCGCTCGCGAAATTAGGTAGTCATTAATAGTTTATCATAAATCATCATTCAAAATTCATCATTCGGTGTTCAATATTCGGTGTTCATCAATCATCCTTCATCCTTCGACCTTCTAAATTACGCATTCCTTCCTTATCTCCATCCTTTTTTGGTAAGATAACGGTTCATCAGGGCGGGGTGGTTGGTCTGGAGGATATTGGCGCCTTTTTTTACAAGCTTTCCGTATCCTGTCTTTATGCCGGCTACTGCCAGCACATCGGGTGAGTAAAGGGCGTTGATCCACACGCGGGCGCCGTCGTTCCGGATGGCTGCCACCACGTCCGGTGTGAAAAAGCTGTTGTCGATGTGTACCACCGGCGGGTCATAATGCTGCAGGAGCTTGTGCAACTCGATGGTGTCATGGGCACGGGGCATGATCAGGAG
>WFRO01000168.1 GCA_015486475.1 Bacteroidales bacterium | reverse complement strand
GTGATTTCTCGGTGCCTCCTTCCTGGAAAGGAAAAAAGGTGATGCTGCGTTGTGATGCCGTCTTCAGCAGGGCACAGGTGTGGATCAACGGTCATTATGCCGGCAGCCACCTGGGAGGCATGACCGCTTTTGAGCTGGACGTGACGTCCCTGCTGAAAGCCGGGAAAACGAACCGTATCGTGATGGCTGTCACGGCAGAGACGAAAGCCGACACCCTCATGTCGGGCAGCCAGTATGCGGCCCACTCCCTCGGTGGGATCCTGCGTAAGATCCGTCTGTATGCTCTGCCGCCGGTGTACACCTGTGATCCGGTCGTCATTACGAACATGCACGATGACTTCCGGAGCGCCGGTCTGGTTGTGCAAGGAAAGCTTTATGGTACGGGGAAAAAGAACGGCAGGGCGAAGATGCATTTCCGTCTCTTTGATCCGCAGGGGGTGGAGGTTACGCTGCAGCAGCCGGAAAAAGATCTCCTTTTCTCCCCTGACGGTTCTCCTCTTTCTTATTCCTTTACCTTCCCGCTGGAGAAGGTGGATACCTGGGACCCCGAGCATCCCCGTCTCTACCGTCTGGTGATGGAGGTGACTGCTGACGGCGGCGCCGAGCGTGTTATACGCCGGGTAGGCTTCCGGCGTCTGGTGGTGGTGGGCAACCGTCTCTTCCTCAATGGCCGTCCTCTGAAGATGCATGGCGTGAACCGCCACGAGACCCATCCCCTGCTGGGACGCAGTCTCAACGACACCCTCTGGCGCCTGGATGCACAGATCTTCAGGGAAGGCAATGTTAACTACATCCGCACCTCCCACTACCCGCCGGCCGAAGAGTTCGTGGCCTGGTGCGACAGCCTGGGCCTGCTGGTGGAGCTGGAGAACCCTTTCTGCTGGGTGGGTCATGGCGCCAACGCTGCCTGGCAGAAAAACGACCCCCAGGCGCCGGAGCTTTATGACTTCCTGCAGCAGACGGCAGCAGAGGTGATCGCCTTTTACCGTGATCATCCTTCGGTGGTCATCTGGTCGATGGCCAACGAGTCGGCCTGGGGTCCTAACTGGGAGAGGCTGCTCCGTTTTTACCGGGCGACCGATCCCACACGGCCCGCCTCTTTCCACGACCAGGCCTACGGGGGATACAACAACCACGGCAGCCGTGATGTGCCCATCGCGGTGTACCATTATCCCGGCCCGGACGGGGCCCGTGTGGCCGACACCTTCCCAAGGCCTCTCCTCTTCGGGGAGTACTGCCACATCAACTGCTACAACAGGCAGGAGATCGCTGCCGACCCCGGTGTGCGCGATGCCTGGGGACGGGGTTTCTATCCCATGTGGCGGAGCGTACAGGAGAGCGCCGGCGGCCTGGGAGGCGCTATATGGGCAGGGATAGACGACGTCTTTTACCTGCCCGAAGGCAGAGCCGTAGGGTATGGCGAGTGGGGCGTCATCGACGGCTGGCGGAGGGAAAAACCGGAATACTATCACATGAAGAAAACTTATGCGCCGGTGCGTTTCGTCAATAAGCACGTGGAGGTACCGGAAAAAGGAGAGCCCGTGAAGCTGCTGGTGGAGAATCATTTTGACTTTACCAACCTGAAAGAATGTGCCATCACCTGGGAGGTCAACGGCCGGGCAGGAACGGCGAGCCTGTCTCTATTACCCCGCCAGGCGGGGATCCTGGCGATCTATCCGCAGACAAAGTTACAGCAAGGTGACCGGATGACGCTGATAACCCGGTCGCCGCAAAACCGGGTGGTGGACCGTACCGTGATCACCTTCGGCAACGCCGTCCCGGAGCAGATCCCTTATGATCCTGTGCAGGGCACAACCCTGGCGCTGGACAGTACGGCCGGAGCCTGGCTTATCCGGGGAGAAGGTTTTGCCTGGCATGTGGACCGGCAGAGCGGCATGGTCACGGCATCAGTGGGGGGAGCGCCTGTGGTCACGGGAGGGCCCGAACTGATGATGTTGCCTCTGAAAACGGGCCCCTGTGTCACCGATTACAAACTGGATATTCCACCCCTGAACGATCTTTGCAGGGACCGCAAGACTCACAGCCTGCGGGTGGAAAAAAAAGGCGATACCATCACTGTGATGCTGCATGTGTCATGGTATGAGGCCTGCGGGAAGATGAGCTACCGTTTTCTTCCGGATGGTTCCCTGTCCGTGTCCTACGATCTGGTGTCGGACATTAAGATCAACCCGCGGCAGTGGGGAATGGTCTTTTCGGTAACAAGAGAGACAGAGCACCTGGCGTGGGACCGCAAGGGGTTGTGGAGCATCTATCCGGAAGATCATATCGGCCGGACACATGGCGAGGCAGTGCCTTTCGTTACAGGTACTTACCAAAAACCGGTATTCGGGGCAAAACCGGCAGGCCCGTGGAAGGATGATGCCAATGCATTGGGATCGAATGATTTCAGGTCATCAAAAGAAAATATTTATTGGGCTGCCCTCACCGACGGGCAGGGCAGGGGTGTGCTGGTACAGGGCGGCGGGAAAAGTACTTTCCGGTCCTGGGTGGGCGGTGACCACATTTCTTTTCTCGTGGCCGGCTTCTCTACGGGTGGCGGCGATCTGTTCTTCTCTTCCCATTACCGCGACGAGCGACGCCCCCTGCAGCAGGGCGACAGGTTCCGGGGAACAGCGCTACTGCGACTGACAGGTTCAAAGAATGACGGATCCGGGGAGGAGACGGGAATGTAAAAAATATTGGCAAATACTTGACATTTAAAGATTTATTTATTAAATTACGAGGCGTTCACATGGGTGAGATCATTATGATGTGAACGGATCACCGGAAACGGCCGGGTCAACATGGCTGAGTATCCGTCGTGCGAAATGACGGCGGATCGTTTTTTGGCATACTGATAAGTACATATACAACAGTTGCTAATTAAAACTCAAAAGCCATGAAAAAGTACCTGTATCTTTTCGGAACGCTGGTGCTGATCCTTACCTGGTCGTGCCAGCGGGAAACGTTCATCAATGAGATGAATGAGGAATCCCCGGTGCTGAAAAGCACGAAAATCACGGACTGGAAATACGAGGGAGACTATTCCGGAGGCCAATGGGTGATCTCCCTGCCCGAGGACTGGAAAAGCCGGGATACGCGCTACCTGGTCCTGTATGCCCACGGTATGGTGGACCCGGTTCCTTATGACGACATCGAACTGCCCGATGATGAGGTGAACGGGAAGCCCGTGGAGCAACTGGTCAACGACATGGGTCTGGGGTATGCAGCCACCAGCTACCGCGACAACGGACTGGTGGTGACGGAGGCTGTGGAAGATATAAAGGCCCTGGTGGATGTGGTCAATTGGTTCTTTGACAACCATCCGGATTTAGCCCCGCCCGACTACCTGTACCTTGGCGGGCCCTCCGAAGGAGGACTGGTCACGGTGCTGACGATCGAAAAATACCCGAAGCTGTTTGACGGGGCCATCTCCATCTGCGGGCCGATCGGTAACTTTTATAAGCAGTTGCAGTACAACGGCGATTTCCATGTGCTGTTCAACTATTTCTTCGGTGACGAACTGGCTGCCATGCACATAGATATCGGAGATCCTGAGCACGGCGTACCCAAGGGAACCATGGATGCATGGGCAAAAGGGACGCTGCAGAATGCGATCAAACCCATTCTCGCCGCCCATCCCTCGAAAGTGACCCAGCTGCTGAGATGTGCCCGGGTGACGGCGGATATGAGCGATCCTGTGGCCATGGGAACGGCAGTGCTGGAGTGCCTGCGGTTCAATGTGATGCTCACGAATGATGTGACCATGCGTCTCCAGGGTGTACCGTTTAACAATAAACACAGGTGGTACAGCGGATCGGACAATGACTGGAAACTGAACGCGAATGTGCAAAGGATCTGTACATCCGATTATTATACTGCGAGAACCAATGTACAGCAATTGGAGACCACCGGAAAGATCGCCGTGCCCCTGGTTACCCTGCACACCACCGGCGATCATATCGTGCCTTTCTGGCATCAGCCTGCCTACC
>WFRO01000167.1 GCA_015486475.1 Bacteroidales bacterium | reverse complement strand
GTAGTAATTAGCTCACTGCGTTCGCGAAATTAGGAAGTTGCTTGCATTTCTCCCCATCTTTCCATTATTCCAGCCTTCCATTATTCCAGCCTTCCTTTTGCCTTCTGCCTTCATTAGTTTGGAGTTGTTTTCCATTATCGCATTATCGCATTATCGCTTCATCCCTTCATCTCTTCATCCCTTCATCTCTTCATCGCTTCATCGCTTCATCGTTCCCTATATTCTGTGCCCTGCGCTCTGAGCTCCTCCCATCATTCCATTTTTCCATCTTTCCATTATTCCAGCCTTCCTTCCTTTTGCCTTTTGCCTTATTACTTTTGCCTTTTATTGTCATACAGTAGTCATTCGGTTGTCATTCGGTTGTCATTAGTTCGCTGCGCTCACGAAATTAGCTCCCGTTGGTCGCGAAATTAAGTAGCTGGTCATTTCCCCATCTTTCCATCTTTCCAATTTTCCACCATTCCATTCTTCCCAACTCTTCAACTCTTCAACCTATCAACTTATCAACTAATTTTGACAATCCTTTCCCCCTTGTTATTCCCTGATATTTTAATTATTTTTACTTTTTTCATAAAAAACGGCCAAAAGTAGCTAAATTCTTCAAATGAACGATTGATCCCTGTCATTTTCAGTATATTTAAATGTTTTTTTTTAAACGATCGAACAGACCCGGGAACTTATGAAAAATAACCTGCAGGCATCGGAACTTATTGTAGAGAATGACGGGAGCATCTATCACCTCCGGCTGCGTCCGGAAGACCTGGCCGACACGGTCATCCTGGTGGGCGATCCCGGCAGGGTCCCGCTGGTATCCTCTTTTTTTGACAGTATCGGGCTCAAAAGGTCCAACCGGGAATTCGTGACCCATACGGGTCTTTATCACGGCCAACGCATCACGGTGCTCTCGACAGGCATCGGCACCGATAACATCGACATTGTACTGAATGAACTGGACGCCCTTAAGAACATTGATTTCAGCACACGGCATATCAGGACCGGAACGCACCGTCTCAGGGTGGTCAGGATAGGCACCTCCGGCTCCCTGCAGCCCGGCATCCCTGTCAACAGCTTCCTTCTCACCCGCAAGGCCATCGGCTTTGACGGACTGATGCATTTCTATGCCGAAACACCCCGCCATGCGGACACGGCCTTTGCAAAAAATCTTATGAAAGAGGTGGATTGGCCCGAAATTTGGAATACGCCTTATGTATTCGATGCGGATAAAGAACTGGCAGAAAAAATGTCAGGACCGGATGTCATCGAGGGCATTACCATATCGGCACCGGGCTTCTATGGCCCGCAGGGACGTATGTTGCGTCTCCTTACTGCCGACCCTTCCATGAACCGGAAGATCGAGTCTTTTGTCTCTCCCCGTGGAGAGAAGATCACCAACTATGAGATGGAAAGCTCTGCCGTATATGGTCTTTCCCGCCTGCTGGGACACAGCGCTGTCACCCTCTGCGCCATCATCGCCAACCGCGTCACGGGAGAAGCCGTAGAGGACTATCAACCGTTAATGGAGAGGTTGATATTGCATGTGTTGAACAAATTAACTGTGTAGCGATGGAAAAGAACAGGGATAACGATAAAATAAAAGCACTCATCCAGTTGCTGGATGATCCGGATATCACGGTATTCGAAGAGGTATCCAAATACCTCATCGACATCGGGGAAGAGGTGATCCCCCACCTGGAAAAAGAGTGGGAGATCTCTTTCAACGACATGGTGCAGGAGCGCCTGGAGACGATCATACGGGAGATACAGTTCAACACCCTCCAGGAAGAGATCCTCGAATGGATGCACGCACCCGAACCAGATCTTTTGAAAGGGGCTTATCTGATCGCACGGGTGCAGTATCCCAACCTGGCCTTTGACCCGCTGAAAGAGAAGACGGAGAAGATACGGAAAGATATATGGATCGAGCTGCATGACAAGCTCACGGCCCTCGAGAAGGTCCACATCTTCAACCATGTGCTGTACGACCTATACAAGATAGGGCCCAACAAAGGGGATTATTTCTCTCCACAGAACAATTTCATCAACGTGGTGCTGGAGAGCGGCAAGGGCAACCCCGTATCCATAGCGGTCATCTATGAGGAGATCGCACGGCAGCTGGACCTGCCCATACGGGGGGTCAACCTGCCGGGACAGTTCATCCTGGCTTACGTGGATCCTTATGTGATCGGATCGGGGAAACCGGTGAGCGGACCGGAAGATATCCTTTTTTACATATCTATGGTACAGCGGGGCGCCGTGCTGGGGATACGGGAGATAGAAAAATATCTCAAGCAGCTCAACGACACCCCCCTCGAGCCACAGTACTACCTCCCCTGCTCACCGTTCGAGACCATCGGCCGCATGGTCAACAACCTCATCTTCTCCTTCAAGAAACATAACAAGCCCGAGAAAGCACTGGTGTACAAAAAGATACTGGATTTTATCAAGGTCAACAGACCGTAAGGAAGGTTGGAGTTGAGAGTGCCTAAAGTGCACTAAAGTGCCTAAAGTTAAAAGTTGTTTGGCTGCATCGCAGCCGAAATTAGTTCGGGCTACGCCCTCACGAAATTAGCCCCGACTGCGTCGGGGTGAAATTAGGTAGTAATTAAGTAGTAATTAGCTCACTTCGTTCGCGAAATTAAGTAGTAAGGTACATGGTGCAAGGTGCTGGTTACAGGGTGCTAGGTGAATTGGCTCTACGCGATACGCACTTTTCTGACTCTTCGACCCTTTCGACTTTGGACTTTTCGACTTCCCTCTTCGAGCTTCCTTTTGCCTTTTGCCTTATTACTTTTTACTTCTCTTCTCTTTCACCCTGTTAAACCTCAGTGCTTTCAGGAGCCAGTCGGGCAGGGATTTCTCGGGATCCCGCTTGCGCAGGTTGATGTACCAGCCGAATTTCTTCATCACCGGCAGGCGATGAGCCTCCACGAACTCAATGAGCGTGCCGTCGGGATCCTCCACATAAGAGAAATGTCCTGCGGCCTCGCCCATGTCGAAGCTCCCGTCCTTGGTGGCTCTCATGCTGTCCACGGTGAAAGGATATCCTTTCTCGCTGCATTTCTCCCGCAGGGCATCCATGCCGTGGATGTCAAAACAGATATGGATGAATCCCAGATCTCCCCAGTAACGCCCTTCGAACAGCCGCTTCGGCTTCCGGGCCTTCACCTCTACCAGTTCGATCTGTGCCGGACCGAACACCTTGCTGAACGCACCCAAAGGACCGGCGCTCTGCTCGAGAAGCATTCTTCTCACAGGATACTCCCCGCCGGGTAGCGGGGCGAGGTCTTCAAAGATCCCCTCTTTATCATAGACCACGGTATCGAAACGAAGTATGTCACGGTAAAATTTAAAAGACCTGTCGACATCCGACGAACCGATGATAGCACCATAGGCTGCGCCGGTACTTTTTTTCTCATTGCGGAACCATCCCTTGCCGGGGACGATCTGGAAGATGTTATCCCATGGATCGCGGAGGAAGAACACATCATTGCCCACAGGGTCTTTCTGCAGCTTTCCCAGCAACTGCAGGCCCATCCTGCGGAACTTCTCGTACGTGCCGGCCACATCCTTGCTCTTCACCTTCACCACATTGATCCCCAGATCGCCGACAAGCATGATCTTTTCAGGGGGCTGTGGCTTCCGGTCCTTGTATTGCCAGATCTCAAAGCCTCCTCCTCCCATGAGGCTCAGCGCCATGGCAGCATGCCTGCGCCGCGGCTTGCCACCCGTATAGGGCAGCATGAGCTCGGCCACCGCCTCATCCTCAAAGATGCGGATATCCACCCCGAACACCTTCCTGTACCAGTCCCAGGCCTCTTTGAGGTCCCGGACCCCGATACCTATCTGCTGTATGCCTCCGAAAACAATTCTTTTCACCTTTCACAAATTTTAAACAGGATTCACTTTCCCGGCCAGTCTGAAAAAAAGGCCGGGGAAATATTTCTTCAGATACACCGACCAGGCATCGGCCTTGCCTACTACCACTTCTCTCTTTTCTTTCTCCACCCCGTGCAGGATCTTCTTCACCGCTTTCTCCACCGTCATTCCTCTGGCCTGTCCGGGGTCCATCTTACCGTACCGTTCACCGCTGCCGGTGATGGCATTGTAGGATACATCCGTCACGATATGTCCCGGCACCAGGAGCGTCACACGGATGCCGTGCTCTTTCTCCTCCACCAACAGGGTCTCGAAGAAACCATGCAGGGCATGTTTCGAGGCGGCATAGGCCGAACGCATGGGAAAGCCGAATTTCCCCACAATGGAGCTGGTGACCACCACATGACCGCCTCCCTGCTCTATCATGCGGGGCAGCACGGCCTTGGTGAGGGTAATGGCACCGAAATAATTGATCTCCATGATCATACGGTCCACTTCCACCTTCGTCTCCCGGATCAGTCCCCGCTGGCTCACCCCGGCATTGTTGAAGAGATAATCCACACGTGGCACACGTTCCAGCACCTCACCGGCCACACGGACCACCGCAGTGCCGTCACTCACATCCAGGGGAACCACCAGGCACTGCTCCTCTGTCAGACCGGTCTCTTGCTGCAACGCGACCAGCTTCTCCCGGTTCCGCGAGGAGAGAACAAGATGTGCTCCCCGGCGGGCCAGCTGCAAAGCCAGCTCCCGCCCTATGCCCGAGGAGGCTCCTGTGATCCACACCCACTTACCGGAATATACCGATGCCATAGCTTACATTTATTGACCCCTAAAATTAACAAATTTCGTGCTAAATGCTCCCGGAAAGAAAAATATCGATCTTTTTTACACACTTCTCCCGCATCTCCTCGTCCGGGCCGGTGATCTTTATGCCCGCTACTGTTCCCGACCGTGGGGCATCCAAAACTACAGTAATATTTTGTATAATATATAGATATCAATAAAGGTAGAATACTTTTCAGGGTTGTACTATGTCAAAAAATAGTTGATAATGCTACCCCCACCCCG
>WFRO01000166.1 GCA_015486475.1 Bacteroidales bacterium | reverse complement strand
CTCTCGGGTGATCTGGCCGTTTACTACACCGATCCGGAACGTACCCTGATGACCGGAAGAGCTCTCTTCCGGCAATATGACCCCAACGGCGATACCCTTTATCTGCATGCCGATACATTGCGCTCCTTCATGGACACCGCTGATAAGAGGATCATGACCGCCTATTACGGGGTGAGGATCTTCCGGAAGGACCTGCAGGGCGTGTGTGATTCACTTGCTTATTCCTTTGCCGATTCGGTGATCCGGATGTTCGTCCATCCCGTGATCTGGTCGGGAGAGAACCAGTTAAGCTCGGATGATATGGAACTGTTCACCAAAGAGGAGATGATGGATCACTTCGAGATGCACGGCAATGCCATGATCATTTCGCGGTACGATTCGATACGTTTTAATCAGATCAAGGGGAAGAAAATGTTCGGATACTTCCGTGAGAACGAACTGTACCGCATAGATGTGAACGGCAATGGGGAGAGCATTTATTATCCGGAGGACCAGGGAAGGCTGATCGGGATGAACCGCGCGGAATGTTCCAATATCATTATTTTTGTGAATGACAGGAAGATCAAAAAGATCAAGCTGCTGAAGTCACCCACCGGTACGCTCAGTCCTCCTCCCGAAGGATTTTCGGAGGATCAGCGTCTGAAAGGGTTCAAATGGCTCAGTGAAGAAAGGCCGGCAGGGCCGTGGGATGTTTTCAGAAAAGAAAAGCCGGAAGGGATAGAAATGCCCGAAGGCGACCAAAAAAAAAGCGGGCAGCGCCCGCTATGATCAGTACTCATCTTCGTTGAAGAAGAAATCGTCTTTGCTTGGATAATCCGGCCAGATGTCTTCAATGCTTTCATAAACCTCCCCTTCATCTTCGATTTCCTGAAGGTTCTCGATCACTTCCAGCGGTGCGCCCGAACGAATGGCAAAATCGATCAGTTCTTCCTTCGTGGCCGGCCAGGGTGCATCCTCAAGTTTTGAAGCCAGTTCCAGTGTCCAGTACATAGGCCTAACAGGTTAAGTAATTAATAATAGATCGCCTTTAAAATTTCGCAAATATAGAAATTTTCTTTACAAAATCAATAAAAACGAAAAATTTTAATCCCCTGATAACCAGTGAGTTTCATTTTTATCTTTTTTGTATGTCACATATCTGGCCAAAACGAACAGATAATCGGAAAGCCTGTTCAAATATTGTACCATTTTATCCGGCGAAGGATCATTTTTCAGCAGCCGTACGGCCTGCCGTTCTGCGCGGCGGCAGATGGTCCTGGCAATGTGACAGTGAGAGGCGAGGGGATCTCCTCCCGGCAGGATGAAATGTTTCAGGGGAGGGAGGATCCCGTTCATACGATCTATTTCCTTTTCGAGGAAAAGGGTTTCTTCTTCATTCAGCCGGGGGACCTTCGGGCTCTTTTTCCCGGCCATCAGGATGGAGGAGATGGTCATCAGGTCTTTCTGGATCCGCACAAGGGGTGTGTCGATCCCGTCTTCTGCGGCCAGGTCACGGATAAGCCCCAGCCAGGCGATCAGCTCATCCAGGGTGCCTCCCGCTTCCAGACGAGGATCGTCTTTGGATACCCGTTCTCCCGTCAGAAGGGAGGTAGTGCCTTTATCTCCTTTTTTGGTATAGATCTTCACGGTTCCGGTTGGTTTATGCCCCTACCTCGATCCTGTTCTCGTTTACCCTGTCCGATTCTACCTTACCGTCCATCAGACGGATGATCCTTTTAGCATGCAGGGCGATGTCTTCCTCGTGTGTGACGAGGATCACGGTGTTCCCCAGCTTGTGGATGGTGTCGAGCAGCCGCATGATATCCAGGGAGGTCTTGGAGTCCAGGTTGCCGGTAGGCTCGTCGGCCAGGATGATGGAGGGCTTGTTGACCATGGCACGGGCGATGGCTACGCGCTGGCGCTGTCCGCCGGACAACTCGTTGGGACGGTGTTCGATCCGGTCACCCAGCCCCACCTCTTCGAGCACCTCAGTGGCCCGGATGATCCGGTCATGTTTTGGGATGCCGGCATAGATGAGCGGCAGCATGACATTTTCCAGCGCCGTATAGCGGGGCAACAGGTTAAAGGTCTGGAAGACAAAACCGATCTCTTTGTTGCGGATCTCCGCCAGCTGGTTGTCATCCATGCTGCTCACATCACTGCCATTGAGCATATAACGGCCTTTGGTGGGGGTGTCCAGACACCCCAGGATGTTCATCATGGTCGATTTGCCCGAGCCCGACGGCCCCATGATGGCAACATATTCGTTCGTCAGAATGTCGAGGGTGATGCCACGCAGCGCTTTCACCACAACCGTGCCTACATAATAGTACTTGAGGATATCTTCTAATTGTATGACATACTCCATGATACGGAAATATTGGTTCAAAAATGGGAAAGATCCTTTTAAATTATTTGACAATCCCGGAAGCGGTATTATTCCCTCTTTTGTTAACGGCAAAGATAAATTAATATTTCACTTTCAGTACCGCAGGGTGACGGTTTGTTTGGGCAGGGCCGGATCAAAGAAAAGGATGCCCATACGGAAAATATTTATCGAGAGAGATGTCTTTTCATGTTTCCGCAATGCATTCCAGGCGTTGAGCATGCCTTTTGACCAGTGGATGTCATCGATGACCGCCACACTTCGTGTATGGAGGTGCGGCAACAGCATGCTGTAGTAGCGCAGGGTGGCTTCTTCTTCGTGGTGTCCGTCGAGGAAGAGCAGGTCGAGGGGGCCGGTCTTCTCCAGGAGCGGGGGCAGCACCTCGTCGAAGGCGCCGCGCAGCACCCTGATCTCCCGGCCGGGCAGTTGCCGGGTGAGCATCTCTTCGGCGCGTGCTGCCAGGGCAGGGTCTCCTTCGATGGTGAGGAGACGAGCCCGGGGGGCTCCCAGCGCCAGCGCCAGCGTGCCCAGGCCCAGGGCGGTGCCCAGCTCCAGGATGAGAGCCGGATCGACAAAACGGCTCAGCCGGCACAGCAGCCGGTGATAGCGGGGTGCCCCGGAGGAGTGCCGGGTGATGTGACGGATGGTGCGCGGGCGGGGCAGACCTTTTCTCCCGCCATGACCGGCCCCCAGGTCGTAGGGGGTGATACGGCTCTTGTCGGCCAGCAGCTGTCGCCGCACCTCCTCCAGCAGCTCACATCCCTCTCCCGGAGCAGACGAAGAGAACACCTTCTCAGCCAGATGTTGCAGGAAAGGCTCCTGCGACCTCTGCCCGGGACAGTGACGCGCAAAGAGATAATATGCCAGGGCTTTGCCTGTAAGCATGGATCTGTCTCATATAACGATAACAGATCCAAAGATAACAATAGAAACGGGAAGGAAGGGGATCACAGCATCTTCAGCATAGCCTTCTCCCGGTCCCCTTTGGATACCTGTTTCCAGAAAGTGCTGAACTCATCGAACATCTCCCGGGGATACCTGCCTTTGTTGACCTTCAGCCGCCGGATGTAGGTGATCCTGTCATCGCCCTTGAGGACCTTGCACTCATATTCTCCGAAAACACTTTTCAGATGGATGGGCGGAGGAACATATTCCACCGAGAGATAGACCGGAAGCACCCAGGTGATGGTGTCGGTATCGGTGAAAGGGTAGGAGAGTACGATGTCAGATTCCCTCTCGTGCAGTTGCTTGGGAACGTAGGAAAACCTGTTGAGCAGGTTCAGGGGCAGGAATTTTCTTTTTCCGCTGGTGGTCATCCATTTTTTGAGGAGCAGGCTTATTCCCTCATCTACGGCGGGGAGTTCGCCGGACACGTTTTTTTCCAGATGTATGTCCCTGAGCTCGTAACTGGGGATATTCAGGTAGTCATAATACCATTTTTTTAGCTCGTCTCCTTTCAGAAGCAGTGCTCCTTCGACATTCTCAAACTGGAGTCCTTTGTAATACGTATCGATGGTGCCTGAGGCTGTTCCGTCACTGTTGAGGGTGAAGGTGGCATGGCGGTTTTGCAGGTTCACGTCTGCCCCGTAGACGGGGGTATGGACCAGCACACCGCTGTCGCCGCAGATCATCAGGGCATGACGGTCGGCCGTGAAGCTGCCCGGGAAATCGAAAGGCTGTGTCTGACTGGTGCACTCCAGCCAGATGGAGTCTTTTTTCTGCGGTATGCAGACAATGACATGGTTGAACTGGTTGGAGGGGAAGTCGCAGATGATGTCGCGGGCATACTCTCCGGCTTTTACAAGCACATACCGTGCATCGATGCCGGCAGCCTCCATGAGGGCACAGGTGTAATTACACAAAGCCTTGCAGTCGCCGTAACCTTTCTCGTCGACATAGGATGCCGGATAAGGTTTATATCCCCCTATACCCAGTTGCACACTTACATACCGGGTGTGTTCCTGCATATAATCGTAAATGATGCGGGCTTTTTCTTCTGTGGTGGAAGCCTCTTTCGTTATTTCCTGCATCTTCGCAACGGTCGCAGGTGGCAGGTCCTGCTCTCCCTGGTTGAGTCCGGCGATCCAGCGACCGAAATCCGCCCAGGTGGATGCATTGCCCCGGGTACGGGCATACTGGAACTGTGCCGGTGAGAGATACAAAACGGGGACACGGTCTATAAGATCTTCCGAATTGGGTTCGTGCTGCACCGCGGGTAACGATCTTACCTCCCATGTCCAGGAGGTCTCGCCTTTCTGTTCCTGTATTTCCGGTTTTCCAAGCCGGACATTCTTGTATCTGGGCAGAAGTTCTTTGGCAGCCCGGATGCTGATATCCGACTGCTCCACCCCCAGCAGGTAGCTCCATTGCGGCATCCAGGAGGGATAATTGACCGTGCCGTCATAAGCTATCTCGTAGTCATACTCTATGGTGACCGGATAAGCACTGATCCGGGGAGCATACCTTTTTCTGCGGTCGTCCCGGTAAAGGGTCCCTCCCGAGACGGCGGAAACATCCTGCAGGTCGGAAGACCCTACTTTTTTTATCCGTTGCCCCATTGCATTGTAGATCGCCCCGCTGAAACGGGAGATGTGGGTGTCTTTGTCATAGAGCTCACTGAAGTAACCCTCCGGCAAACCTCTTTTGCGCAGTATGGTAACTGCATAATGATAATGAAAAACAATGTTCTTGTCCGAGAGGATGTGCATGGTGGTATGGTGGAACCGGACCACGGCATTGGCATGGCGGGAGATGCTGTCGGGGATCAGTCCGGCTGCGAGGGACACTGTGAAGTTGTCATTGGCCGCGGCCGGATGTACAAGAGGGAGGAGCGACAGGAAGAGCAGGGTTCGGAGGATAGGCATGATAAAGGAAACTTACAATGTTTTTTTCAGGATGATCTGTTCATTCTGTTTGCCGAACAGTTCATCGAAGAACTTGCGGATCGTCTTGTATTCGGTGGCAGGATACAAACTTTTTTTGATCAGCAGGGAGCTCATGATCTGGACGGTGTTCTTTCCTACTGCTTTGGCCATATAAGTATATACCAGGTTCTTGTCGGGCGTGGAGATACGCATGCTGGCAGGCAGCTCTTCCACGGTATAGCCCTCCGGCAGGGTGTACATGAGAATGTTCCGTTTCTGACGGGGGGCCACAAAATCGATGGGGAAAAGACGTTCTTCGGCTTTGAAAGGGTTCTCCGACAGTTCCGGGTTGATCAGCGGGTTGAGGATGAGCAGATCACCCATCTCTTCCACGTTCCCTTCAATGGTGCAGTTGTATTTTTCATTGAGGGGTTGGGTGGGATCTGTGGCCCCTTTGATCTGATAGTCGCTGAAGGTCCATTGGGACTGTTCCTTTTTCTGCGACTCAATATATTTCTCTTCTCCGTTGGCTTTGATATATTTCCTGATGCCCAGGGCTTTAAATCCACGGAAGCTGGTGCTGATGGTGCCCGTGAGTTGTCCGGCATCTTCAATGGTCATTTTGCTGTAAACGGTCTCATCAAACCCCATGGGCACTTTCAGGGCGATCCATTTGTAACCGTTTTCGAAGATGGCTCTTCCTTTTCCGTTCAGACAGTTCGCCGGGATCAGCCGGGCCGGCAGGAGAGGGTCTGTAGCATCCAGGAGATATCTTTTATCGTTTTTTTGTGCCACTGCCATGGTGTAATTATAGAACGAGAATACGGGGGAATTGTAATCGCGGACAATGCCGTGATCGCGTGTGCTGATGATCACCGGGGCTGTGACAAACCCGGCCAGACGCAGCAGACCGGCATACATCAGGTTGATGTCGGCAGAATTACCGTAACCGTTCTTATAGGTTTTTTTGGGAACACCGCTGGCCAGGATCCTGTTTTTATGGTTCCATTTTACATGCCGGCCTACAAAATCATGGATCGCCTGTATTATCTCTTCATCATTTCTGCCTTCCATGAGCACTCTTACCGAGTCTTTCAGAAACCCCCATCCTTTCAGAACGGGGAAAATGTGTTCGCTGGATCTGATCTCATCGTCAAGTTTCTGCCAGGTAGTGAGAAAGTCCTTATTGCCCTGGCCGGGGATCCGGATCGAGACGATCTCAAATTCGATCCGGGAATAATAATTGTCCAGATCGGGCATGAACGGTTCTTCCTTCAGGGCCGGGATATTTTCCATGACCCAGTGGAAAGTGGTGGAGGGAATGGATCCCTGGTCCATCGTGGGGGATGTGGTGTAGATATCGATCTTCTCATAACCGGCGGGAATGACCCGGTAATGGAACCAGTCCGGCACACGCAGGTTGAATTCGCTGTACATGTCGGGGATGTCGGCCTGGAAATACCAGGGGACAAGATTGATGTAATCCCCTGTGGATTTACGATAGGAGTATTCAATGATCGACCCTTCCCTGACATCCGGAAAGGAGATCTTCAGTCGTCGCTGGCTGCCTGAGACCTTCTCCTCAAAGATCATGCTCTTGTCCACTTTGGAAACTTCTATTTTACCGTCCACCAGATTGTAGGTAGCTGCTCTCAAATGCACGATGGGCCGGTTCGCGGGATGGTACAGGGTCACCGTGCCATAGGAGAGCCCGTTTTTGTTGATGATCTTGACCCGCGCATGGTATTCCAGCTTCATCTCCTGATTATTATAATCGAAGTAGGCATGGCCCCAGTCGAAAATATAATAGGCCGGGGCAGTGGAATCAAGATAACAGACATTTGTTTCCAGGTTCCTTTTGGAGATGTCTCCGAATTTTTTGGGATGTTTGATCCCCTCAGGTCTTGCTGTGCCGGGAAACATCAGACCGGCAAGTACAACAAGAAAAAAGATCTTCTGGCTCATGAGAAAAAAGATTAGGTTGGGTATAAGGATTAATTGTACAAGCTACTGATCTACAGTTTTTGTATGATAGGATCTGAGACGACAAGGTTTGTGAAATAGTGATGTTTCGATTCCAATATAATGATTTCTCCGCTAAACTGACCATGGATCACCTGAAAAAATTCTATCGGTTATTTAAAAATACGTGGTCGGAGTGAAAATTGTTGCAGTAAAAACGCTCTTCCTTTTTCTTATCATCCTGAGATTTCATTAAATTCCCGCTGATTTTGGCGGAGCATAATTGTCTCTTTATGGAAAAGATCCTCGGGACCGACATAAAATTCCTGCCCGGCGTTGGGCCGAAAAGAGCGGAGCTGCTTGGCAAAGAGCTGGGTATCCATACCTACTTTGACCTGCTTTATTACTTTCCTTATAAATACATTGACCGTACCCGTTTTTACAAGGTGGCAGAAGTGAAGGGAGATATGCCGCACATCCAGTTGCGTGGGCGGCTCGAAGGAGGGCAGGTGGTGGGGCCGCCCCGTAAAAAACGTTTCATGGCCCTGCTGCGCGATGAGACCGGCGTTATCGAGCTGGTGTGGTTCCGGGGTCTGGCCTGGATAAAAGATTCCCTGAAGCCGGGGAAAGAATACATTGTCTTTGGTAAGCCTACGCGTTTCGGCAGTCGTATCAACCTGGTCCATCCCGAGATGGAGGAGGCGGACAAGGCGGAGAAGCAGATCAATGCCTCCCTGCAGGCGCATTACAGTACCACCGAAAAGCTGAAAAACAGTTTCATCACTTCGCGGGTGATCCGCAAGCTGCAGGCTACCTTGCTGAAAATGGTGGGATCTCAACTGCAGGAGACCCTCCCGGCTGCCCTGCGGCAGGAACACAGGTTGCTCCCTCGGCGCGACGCGCTCCTCAATATCCATTTTCCGAAAGATGCAGCCACTTTGGAACAGGCCCGTTTCCGGCTGAAGTTTGAGGAGCTCTTCTTCATCCAGCTCAACCTGCTGATGCAGAAGATGGTGCGCAGCCGCCAGGTGAAAGGGTTCGTCTTTGAGAAGGTGGGGGACTATCTCAACTCTTTCTACCATGAGAAACTCCGTTTTGAGCTTACCGGCGCCCAGAAAAGGGTGATCCGCGAGATACGCCGCGATCTGGGGTCTGGGCGTCAGATGAACCGTCTCCTGCAGGGCGATGTGGGCAGCGGCAAGACTCTGGTGGCCCTGATGACCATGCTCATAGCAGCCGACAACGGGTACCAGAGCGCCCTGATGGCTCCCACCGAGATCCTGGCACAGCAGCATTACAATACCATTCACCGGTGGGTGGAGGGACTGGGCATCGAGGTGCGCCTGCTCACGGGATCCACAAAAAAAGCTGAGCGCCGCGAACTGCATGCGGCGCTGCAGGAAGGACGTGTGCATATCCTCATCGGCACCCATGCCCTCATCGAGGATGAGGTGCAGTTCATGAAGCTGGGCTTCGTGGTCATCGACGAGCAGCACCGTTTCGGGGTGGCCCAGCGGGCCCGCCTCTGGGAGAAAAGCGGCGGCACCCCGCCCCACGTGCTGGTGATGACCGCCACACCCATCCCTCGGACCCTGGCCATGACCCTTTACGGCGATCTGGACGTGTCGGTGATCGATGAGATGCCGCCCGGCCGGAAGCCTGTGAAGACCCTTCTGCTCAACGACAGCAAACGCGAACGCCTCTTCGGCTTCATGCGCGAGCAGATCGCACAGGGAAGGCAGATCTTTGTCGTCTATCCGCTCATCAAGGAGAGTGAGACCATGGACTACAAAGACCTGGAAGATGGCTATGAGAGCATCGTGCGGGCTTTCCCGCCCCCGGATTATGCCGTGGGCGTGGTGCACGGACGTATGAAACCGGAGGAGAAGGATCTTTCGATGAAACATTTTGTCAAAGGCGATTATCATATCATGGTGGCCACGACGGTCATCGAGGTGGGCGTGGATGTGCCCAATGCCTCGGTGATGGTCATCGAGAGCGCCGAACGTTTCGGTCTGGCACAACTGCACCAGTTGAGGGGACGTGTGGGACGCGGCGCCGACCAGTCGTACTGCATCCTCATGGCCTCCTACAAGCTGTCGCCGGAAGCCCGCAAGCGCCTGCAGATCATGGTGGAGACCAACGACGGCTTTAAGATCGCCGACGCCGATATGCGGCTGCGCGGCCCCGGCGACATAGAGGGTACACAGCAGAGCGGCATCCCCTTCGACCTGCACATCGCCAACCTCGGCCAGGATGGCCAGATCCTGCAGATGGCACGCGATACGGCAGAGAAGATCCTGGCAAAGGATCCCTCCCTGGCACAGGGAGAAAATATCTTGCTGCGCAACAACATCCGCCTCTTCTCCGGAAAAGACAAGGACTGGAGCAGGATAAGTTAGGCAAAAGGCAAAAGGCAAAAGGCAAAAGTAAAAAGGCAAAAAGGAATTACGAATGACTACTTAATTACGCGACCGACCAGCCTACGGCAAGCCTTCGGCAGGCAAAGAAGTGAGCTAATTTCTACTTAATTACACGAGCGTTAGCGAGTAAATTTGTACTTAATTTCGTTCGCGAAGCGAACTAATGACCACTTAATTTCTACCTAATTTCAGCCACGCAGTGGCTTAATTTCACGAGCGTCAGCCTTCGTTCCTTTGGGAACTTCGGCGGACAAAGCAGCGAGTAAATTTCTACTAATCATTCAATCATTCAAACATTCATTCATTCACTCATTCAATCATTGACTCATTGTCCGGATAGATCATATTATATCTAATTATTTTGATATATAGATACGAACACTTATTTAAAACGAGAATAAATTAGGGGAGGGGAGGAGTTTAACATTTTTTAGGTCACAGAAAAAAATTATACTTGTAAATTGTAAGTTTTGATCGGATATTTATATCGTATTGATATTCATTACAATATGATGGATCAGGAATTTATCGAACACGAAGGGACGGTCCGGGAGATCAGAGACGGGAAGATAAAAGTGTCGTTCCTGGCCAAAAGTGCCTGTGCTCATTGCCAGCTGAAAGGCGTCTGTTCGGCGGCCGATATGGCCGATAAGGAGGTGGAGGTGGATGCGGGAGGCCTGGCGGTACAGCCGGGAGAGAAAGTGAACATTGTTCTGGCCCGCTCGCTTGGCCTGCGTGCCCTGGCCTATGGTTATCTGATCCCTTTTGTGATCCTGGTAGTCACCCTTTTTGCCGTGTATGATGCTACGGGCGATGAGGTCCTCAGCGGGTTGCTGTCCATGGGCGTGCTGGTGCCTTATTACGGGATATTATATCTCCTGCGGCAGAAGATCCACAAACAGTTTCGTTTTATGATACGGAAATTCGTTTAACTCTATAGTTTATGAGCGATATTGTTCTTTATACGGTCATCTCTTTGACGTTGCTCGGGATCCTGGCGGCGGTGATCCTCTATTTTGTGGCGCAGAAGTTCAAGGTGGTGGAAGATCCCCGCATCGATGCCGTGGAGGAGGTACTGCCCCATGCCAACTGCGGCGGGTGCGGTTATCCCGGGTGCCGTCCTTTTGCCGAGGCGTGTGTCAAGGCCGACTCGCTGGATGATCTGTTCTGTCCCGTCGGGGGCAATGAGGTGATGGCCAAAGTGGCTGAGATCCTGGGGCTGGAGGCTGTAGAGGCTGAGCCGCGGGTGGCGGTGATACGCTGTCAGGGCTCTTATGAGCACCGTCCCCGCACCAGCAGATACGAAGGAGCTTCCACCTGTGCCATCGAGCATGCCCTCTACACCGGCGATACCGACTGTCCTTACGGCTGCCTGGGGCTGGGCGACTGCGTAGCTGCCTGCGACTTTGAGGCCCTTTTCATGGATGAGAAAACAGGCCTCCCTTACGTCATCGATGAGAACTGTGTGGCCTGCGGCGCCTGTGTCGAGGCCTGTCCTCGCGACATCATCGAGCTGCGAAAAAGGAACAAGAGGGACCGCAAGATCTTTGTCTCCTGCATCAATGAGGAAAAAGGTGGTGTGGCACGGCAATACTGCAAGGTGGCCTGCATAGGATGCTCGAAGTGCTTCCAGGTGTGTCCGTTCGATGCCATCACCATGGGCAATAACCTGGCTTTCATCGACAGCGATGCCTGCAAGCTGTGCCGCAAATGTGTGGTGGTGTGTCCCACCGATTCCATCCTGGAGATCAACTTCCCGCCCCGTAAGGAGCCTAAGGAGGTGAAACCGGCCGCCGCCAAAAAGGCAGTGCCTCCGAAGCAGGAGAAAGCGGCCCCCGCAGTGGCTGCCGCTAAGGAGACCGTCGCGGTGAAAGAAAAAGAACAGGAAAAGGAGAAAAAAGCAGAAAATATCCCCGCAGAAGAAAAAGCCTCAGAGAAAGACGCCGGGGGAGAAGATGAAAAGAAGAAGGAAGCCGGAGGCTCCTCACCGGAAGAGAAGAAAGGATCATAAAATAAAAACCAAGCGACTGTGCAGAAGTTAAAAACGTTTCCAAAAGGAGGTGTCCATCCGCCGGAGCACAAGCTCTCGGCGGGGAGTCCCATCGAGACCCTTCCGGTGTCCGGCAGGGTGGCGATCCCTGTGGTGCAGCATCTGGGGGCGCCCGCCGAGCCTGTGGTGCAACGGGGTGAGGAGGTGAAGGTGGGACAACTCCTGGCCAAAGGCACGGGGTTTGTCTCGGCCAACGTCCACGCTCCGGTGTCGGGCAAGGTGTTCCGCATTGACAAGAAGTTCGATGCGTCGGGATACAAACGCACCTCGGTGATCATCGACATCAATGGTGATGACTGGGATCCCGAGATCGACCGGAGCACCACGCTGAGGAAAGAGATTACGGCCTCGCGGGAGGAGATCATTGAGAAGGTGCAGGCCGCCGGCATTGTCGGCATGGGCGGTGCCACCTTCCCCACGCACGTCAAGCTGAACGTGCCACGGGGCAAAAAAGCCGACATCCTCATCATCAACGGTGTGGAGTGCGAGCCTTTCCTCACCGCCGACCACCGTCTCATGCTGGAACGCGGCGAGGAACTGGTCGTGGGCATACGCATCCTCATGAAAGCCCTGGCGGTGACCACGGCCGTCATAGGCATTGAGAACAACAAGCCCGATGCCATCGACCACCTCACTAAGCTGACGGCTGACGAGCCGGGCATCACGGTGCAGCCGCTGAAGGTCAAGTACCCGCAGGGCGGTGAGAAGCAGCTCATCAAGGCCATCACTGGCCGGGAGGTGCCTTCGGGGGGCCTGCCGGTGGATGTGGGGGCGGTGGTGCACAATGTGGGCACTACGCTGGCCGCTTATGAGGCGGTGCAGAAGAACAAGCCGCTCATTGAACGTATCGTCACGGTCACCGGCAAGTCGGTGGCCAAACCCTCCAACTTCCTGGTGCGCATAGGCACGCCCATCTCTGCCCTCATCGACGCTGCCGGCGGCCTGCCGGAAGATACGGGCAAGGTGGTGCTGGGAGGACCCATGATGGGAAAGGCTGTATCCAAACTGGATATCCCCGTGACCAAAGGCACCTCAGGGGTGCTGATCATCCCCGACAATGAGGCCCACCGGGCCCCTGTGGAACCCTGCATACGCTGCGCCAAATGTGTTTCGGTGTGTCCCATGGGACTGGAACCCTACCTGCTGATGGACCTGGGGGTGTACGAGAAGTTCGAGCGGGCACAGAACGAGCGTGTTATGGATTGCATCGAATGTGGTTCCTGCAGTTATATCTGTCCGGCCGACAGACCTCTGCTCGATTATATACGCCTCGATAAGCTCAGGGTGGGCGAGATGATCAGAAAGGCCAGACAGGCTGCTAAATAATGGAAAAAATTACTGACCATGGATAAACTTCTTACCGTTTCAATGTCTCCCCATGCACATGGCAGGGATACCACGCCGAAGCTTATGCTCGGTGTGGTGATCGCCCTCCTGCCTGCCTGGGCCGCTTCGGTGTGGTTCTTTGGCTGGGGGGCTTTGTATGTGCCGGTGCTCTCCGTTCTTTTCAGCGTGATCTTTGAGTATCTCATTGCCAAATATCTGCTGAAGAAAGAGCCTTCCATCCGTGACGGCTCGGCCGTGGTCACCGGACTGCTGCTGGCTTTCACGCTGCCGGTGAACATCCCCGTCTGGATCCTGGCCATCGGCACGCTGGTGGCGATCGGTGTGGGCAAGATGTCTTTCGGCGGTCTGGGCACCAACCCTTTCAACCCGGCTCTTGTGGGGAGAGTTTTTCTCTTTATCTCCTTCCCGGTGCAGATGACCTCATGGCCTCTGCCCAAAGGGTTTGCCACCGCCGATGCGGTCACGGGCGCCACGCCGCTGGGCCTCCTCAAGGAAGGCATGCGCCAGGGCGAGCACGTGGCCAATATGGTGAGAGAACTGCCCACCAACTATGACATGTTCATGGGCCACATGGGCGGATCGATGGGCGAGGTGGCAGCGGTGGCCCTGCTACTGGGCTTCCTCTATCTCCTCTGGCGCCGGATCATCACCTGGCACATCCCCGTGACGATCCTGACGACGGTCTTCCTTTTCAGCGGCCTGATGTGGCTCATCAATCCGGCCGACAATGCCAGCCCCGTCTTCCATCTCCTCTCGGGAGGACTGATGCTGGGGGCGATCTTCATGGCCACCGACTATGTCACCTCGCCGATGACCCCGCAGGGCATGGTATGGTACGGGGTGGGCATAGGCCTGCTGACGGTCATCATACGGCGCTGGGGCGCCTATCCCGAAGGAGTGCAGTTCGCCATCCTCATCATGAACGCTTTCGTACCCCTCATTAACATGTATGTCAAACCCAAAAGGTTCGGGGAGGTAAAGAAAAATGGCTAAAAAAGAATCCACATTCCTGAATATGTTCCTGGCCCTGACCCTCGTGACCCTGGTCTCGTCGGCGATACTGGGGTATGTATATGAGCTGACCAAGGAACCCATCGCCAAAGCCAAAGCGGAGCGACAGAACGCTGCCCTGCGCAATGTCCTGCCGGAATACAACAACGATCCGGTAAAGGAGATGTACAAAAAGGCGGTCGACGGGGATACGCTCTATTTTTTCCCGGCCCGGAAGGACAGCGCCCTGGTGGGCATCGCCGTGGAGACGTTCAGCCCCAAAGGATTCGGAGGGATGATACGCCTGATGGTGGGATTTCTCCCTGACGGGACCATCAACAAGATCGCCGTGCTGGAACACAACGAGACACCCGGCCTGGGGGACAAGATGGAAGCTTCCAAGTCGGATTTTTCCCTGCAGTTTGACGGTAAAAACCCGAAGACATTCAAACTGTCGGTCAAAAAGGACGGGGGAGATGTGGATGCCATCACGGCCTCCACGATCAGCTCGCGGGCTTTCTGTGATGCGGTGGAACGTGCTTACAAGAACTTAGACCTTACGAAAGGAGGTGCACAATGAATCAATGGAAAAATTTCAGCAAAGGCCTGATCGTTGAAAATGCGGTCTTTGTGCAGGTGCTGGGGATGTGTCCCACGCTGGGGACGACCACCTCGGCCTACAACGGTCTGGGGATGGGCCTGGCCACCACCTTTGTGTTGCTGATGTCCAACATCGTGGTGTCGATGGTCCGCAACTTTATCCCCGACAAGGTACGTATCCCGGCCTTCATTGTCATCATCGCCTCGTTCGTGACGGTGGTGCAGCTCACCATGCAGGCTTATGTGCCGGCCCTCTACAAGGAACTGGGCCTGTTCATCCCCCTCATCGTGGTGAACTGCCTGGTGCTGGGACGGGCCGAAGCTTTTGCTTCGAAGAACAATGTGTGGGCAGCTGCCATCGACGGTCTGGGCATGGGTCTGGGCTTTACCCTGGCCCTCTTTATGCTGGGATCGGTGCGCGAGATCCTGGGTGCCGGATCGTGGCTGGGATTTAAATTCATCAAAGGCGACGGCATGCTGCTCTTCGTGCTGGCTCCCGGCGCTTTCCTGGCCCTGGCCTATCTGATCAGTATCATGAACAAAGTGAGTAAGAAAAAAGCATAAAAAGAACCGACCATGGAATATTTTGTGATCCTTATCTCGGCCATCTTTGTCAACAACATCGTCCTGGCCAAATTTTTGGGTATATGTCCTTTCATGGGGGTTTCCTCACGGCTGGAGACCTCTGTGGGGATGACCGGCGCCGTGGCTTTCGTCATGGTGCTGGCCACCATCGCCACCTACCTGATCCAGTATTACGTGCTGGTACCCCTGGGCATCGACTTCATGCAGACGATCACCTTCATCCTGGTCATCGCCGCTCTCGTGCAGCTGGTGGAGATCATCCTGAAGAAAGTGAGTCCCGACCTGTATCAGGCACTCGGGATCTTCCTGCCCCTGATCACCACCAACTGTGCCGTATTGGGGGTGGCCATCCTTACTATCCAGGATAAGTACAACCTCCCCGAGGCAGTGGTCTTCTCCTTTGCCACGGCCATCGGTTTCGGGCTGGCGCTGGTGCTGCTCTCCAGCATCCGCGAGTCGCTTGATCTGGTACCCGTCCCCAAAGGCATGAAAGGCATACCCATCGCCTTCGTCGTCGCCGGTATCCTCTCCATGGCTTTTATGGGGTTCGCAGGGCTCGTGTAAAAACCCACCTGTCCCCCTCGGAAAGGGTGGCGTCGAAGGCGTAGCCTTCCTCGTCGAAGAGCTTGATCTCTTCGGGATCGCTGATGCGGTGCGTAATGATAAAACGGGTCATTTTTCCCCGGGCGTATTTGGCATACATCGGGAGGGTCTTATAGGTGCCGTCACGGTACTCCCGGAACACGGGAGTGATCACCCGGATCCCCGGTTTTTCCGTACCGATCACTGAAAAATATTCCTGTGATGCCAGATTGATCAGCAGGGGAGGTCTGTTATGGGAAAATTCCTTCTTCAGACAGGCATTGATCTTGTTCTTCCAGAAATCATACAGGTTTTTCCTGTTGCCGATGTGGAGAGGCAGCCCCATCTCCAAGCGGTAGGCCTGCATCCTGTCGAGCGGACGGAGCATGCCGTAAAGAGCCGAAAGAATGCGCAGATGATCCTGGGCGAAAAGCAGGTCTTCTTTGGTGAGGCTGTCTGCTCCCAGACCGCGGTAGGCATCTCCTTTGTAAGCTATGATGGCCGGCCGGACGATGAAATCGGGAGGATCATGCTGGAAAGAAGCGAACTTTTCGGCCGTGGCAATAGAAAGGTCCGGATTGATATGAAGCAGTCCGGCCAGTTCGAGCGGACTGTATTCTTTCATCTTCCTGGCGATCTGCCAGGCTTCTTTGCGGAAAACAGGCTCACTCATCGTTACCCCCTTGTTTTCACTGTGAAAAACATGGGGGAGCGCAGAGGCGAAATCCATCCGCTTGGCCGGTGAGAGCAAAATGATCATTTCAAAAAATAAAGTGCCCAAATGTATCAGAAAAAAGAAAACAACAAAAAAGATTATTTTTTCTAACTTGTATCAATAATTAAAAAAGCAGTATCACTAAAAAAAGTATGAATGAGTGATACATTCAGAAAAGATCTGCAGTATTACAAGTTCTGTGCCTACGGGTTCCTGAAGAACCTGCGGTTCTTTGAGCCGTTCCTTTATCTGTTTTTCCTGGAGAAGGGGCTGAACTATCTGCAGATAGGAATGCTGATCACGGTACGTGAGGTACTGCGCAACGTGCTGGAGATCCCCACGGGTATCCTGGCAGATATGCTGGGACGGAGGCGCACGATGATCACTGCCTTTGCCTTTTATATCATCTCCTTCGGCGTCTTTTACGGTACCTCCTCCTACGGATTGTTCGTGGTGGCGATGTTGTTCTATTCGGCGGGGGATGCTTTCCGTTCGGGGACCCACAAGGCGATGATCTTTGAGTATCTCCGTCTGCGGGGATGGGAGGAGATGAAGGTGGATTATTACGGTCACACGCGTTCCTGGTCGCAGATGGGGTCGGCGCTTTCCTCCCTGCTGGCGGCCGGTATCGTCTTCTGGTCGG
>WFRO01000165.1 GCA_015486475.1 Bacteroidales bacterium | reverse complement strand
GTCACCAAAACCGTGAATTCCTAGATCGGGATTAATCCCAGCTAACGCATTAGTTCAGCTAATACTTAGCTTCCTAATGCGTAATCTGGGTTAAAGATAAGGATAAATGAACAAAGGATCGGCAGGTGCGATCCTGAAATCCCGGTCTGCCCGGAAATATTTATCCGTGGTAACTTTCAGCTCTTCCGGTGTCGCGGTATTATGATATTTTTTGATGAATCTCTCCGGATTAAACCCGAAAGAGGAACGTATAGGCGGAACATCCGGCAACGTGAAAGCCCATACTTTCACCTGATAGGGCACCTCCCGGACCCGTCAGATCCCCGCTTGTCAGAAAAAAACAGATCCCTTCCCTTTCAACCCCTGCATTTATCATTCATCTTTCAGATGATGCTGTTCTTCCATATACTTCTGGCCTTCCAGGGAGAGGAAAAAATCCATCCAGATATAGGAAAGCTTGTCTCCTTTTTCCACGGTTACCGAATGTTTTGATCCCAGGGGCACATGCAGCAACATATCCTCTGTCAATATCCTCTTCTCCCCGTCCGCATGTACCGTGCAACGGCACCCCTGCTGCCCGAGGAACACCTGGTCCAGCATGGGATGGTCATGTTCCCCCACCTCATCGGGGCCTGTAGTCTCCACCGAGCCCATACAAAAACGGGGCACCAGCCCTTCCGGCAACATCATCCGGTTAACCGTTTTCTCACTTTTGATATCCTCGGTATATACCGGGCATGCGGAAAAGGGCTTACTGTATAAAAAATTGTGGTCGCCCGGCTTTTCGGTGATCACACGGATGTCCTTTTTATTCAGATGTTTCCGGATACGTAAAAAATGTAACTCCTGCATGTCCCCGGCCCGGATCTCATAACCTGCTCCATAAGGGATGCGTACAATGCTTTCGGAACTCACCGGATAGTTCTTTTCGTTCACGATAAGTATAGCAGGGTCTGTTTTCAGGAACAACAGCACCACATAATGATCCCCGGCACTTTCTTCCACAAAACGGCCTTTCCCCTTCAGGGTAAAATGATCGAACGTAACCCCTTTTATTTCATTTTTCAGCAGGGGATCTTTTATCAAAGTCCCAGCCGCAATATACTGCAGATCATGCGCTTGTAAAACAGCAAAGTTGATCATCTTTTATCCATTTTCTGTTAAATCTTAATGTAACAGATCCCTGATACGATCCACATATATACGGCCGTAGATATAAGCCCCGGCCTCGTTGGTATGGGTAAAATCGTGGGCCCAGACCGTATCCGCTTTTATGACCCTGATCATTCCTTTTTGCGGAATATTTTGTGTGAATACGAGTTTCATCTTTTTGGTCACATCATGACTTTTATCGTACGCCCCGGAAATATTCAGGGCTTCTCCCGATCTGTCCTGAGGGACGGCATAACCTTCACCCTGCTCGATATAACAATCTTTCCCGTAAACATCTTTCTGATCCACCCACACTTCAAATCCCTGCCAGTGCCCGGACCAGGGCAACAGATAGGTTTTACTACCATCTGCCGGGATCTCCAGAGATTTCCTCCCTGATATATAATTTACCTGAAAATCCCGGAGGCGGTCCGTTACTTCGATCGTCCCTGTATTAACATATTCGTTTGCCAGTTTCCGGTGAATGATCTGATAACCCCATAACTGTCTCTCCCGGTAGTTGGACCATCCCGGCTGGGTGATCAGGATCCTGGTATGGGGTGAGATGACCCGGATCTTATCTATCAGCTCGCGGTATTGTTCCTCATAGCCGGAAAGATCTCTCACCGAACATTCCTTACCGATGAGATCTTTCAGCGAATCGATATTCAAAATCTCTCCGGCATCCAGGGGCTGCAACCAGGAGACCCTGCCCACAACGGTATCGGCCGCATATATTTCACGACACACCACCTGCCGGTTATCGCCGTGATAGGTGCCTATTCTGATGATATCCCCTGCCTTCACAGTGGATCCGGTGATCTGGGGAGACGTCAGCGAAAAAGCGTCTATGCCGCTGATCAGTCC
>WFRO01000164.1 GCA_015486475.1 Bacteroidales bacterium | reverse complement strand
GTGCTGGTTGCAGGGTGCAGGGTACTGGTTGCAGGGTGCTGGGTGGATAAGCTCGACGCTCGAAGCTCGATGCGCGAATGAACGAAAATCAGCAATCAGCAATCTGCAATCAGAATTCAAAAATCGACATTCGATGTTCGATATTCGATATTCAGTGTTCGACATTCATCATTCAACGTTCATCGTTCCTAAATATACCTATTTAAATACCTATTAAAATGCCTATTTAAATAGATATTTAATTACCTATTTAAATACCTATTTTTTCTCCTTTCCCACCTCCCTGAAAAAATCCCATATCACCCTGCATCCATTGATGTCGTGCGTTGTCTTCCCTGTAACGCGGGGGAGGCTGCTGAAACCGTCCGGCCAGGTGTGACCGCCGCCCTCGATCCCGTAGAAGACGACCTTTACCTTGTCCTGCTTATTGACATACACCTCTTTCCACACCCTGGTCCCGTCCGGAGGATCTTTGTCCGGCAGCCAGGTTTTTCCTTTCTGCAGGGAGCATTGGTTATGCTTTACCCAGAATTCGACGCTCCGGGGGACCGGCACGACGGTGCCGCGGTGCTGTCCGAAAGCCACCACATCCCCTCCGTTCCACGGCACCAGCGGGTCATCCGTGCCGTGTATGATCAATACGGAAACGGGGTGTTGCGGGGCACAATGGTCATACAATGCTTCCGGCATGGAAGCTGCTACGGTGGCGATCGCTGCGATCCTGTCCGGCAGCTCGCATGCCAGGCGAAAGGTCATCATCCCGCCGTTGGACACCCCCGTAGCATACACCCTCTTTTTGTCCAGATTATACTTGCTCCCCAGGTGATCGATCAGGGCAGAGATGAATTTTACATCGTTGATGTTTTGCCGGGCAGCATAGGAATAGGGGTTGTTCCGCCCGTCGTTCCAATGATTCTCCACAGCATCCGGATACACGACCAGGAAACCCTCCTTATCCGCCAGCCGGTCAAATCCGCTGAGGGTCGTTTTTTCTTCCGTTCTTTTCCCCCGGCCTCCTCCGCCGTGCAGGACGATCAGCAGCGGTACGGATTTCCGGCCGGTATATTTTTCCGGAACATAAAGATAATAGGTTCGCTGGATACCGTCGACCGTCAGCGAGCCGTTCACGGCCCCACCGGACGGGTAGGGTCTCTCCCCCAAAGCCGGTCGGCTCAGAACAGCCATGGCAAAGGTCAGGATCATTACCGGGAACATTTTTTTCATTGCGCTATGCATCTTTTTTTTGGGTTTGGTTGAACCTTGGGATCCATATCTTATATGGGTATTGCAGGATCACCATGCCAAAAATAAGGAATAGTTTGGTAACTTTGGGGTATCACTCATTGAAGGATCTGGTCCATGCATAACCGGGGGAATAAATTCTTTCTGATCTTCTTTTTATCCATTCTGCTCGGGATAGGTGTGGGGCTGATCGTTTCCTTCTTTCATCTGGCCATAGACTGGATCACTGCGGATAAGACCGATCTTATAGATAAGATCTGGCCCTGGAAAGGGCATGCTTATCTGGCATACATGCTGGCAGCATCGGTCATGGTACTTATCTCTGTGTACCTGGTGAGGAAGTATGCACCGGATGCTTCCGGAAGCGGTATCCAGGATATTGAAGGGGTTGTCGGCAATAAGATGACCATGCATGGTCTGAGGATCATCATTGTAAAATTCCTGGGCGGTATGCTGTCGCTGGGTGCCGGCATGTCCATGGGCCGGGAAGGGCCATCCATTCAGATCGGGGGGGCCCTCGGGCAGATCATCTCCAGAAGGTTTTTCCTCATCAGGGATAACGTTAATATCCTCATTGCCGCCGGGGCGGGAGCCGGTCTGGCTACCACCTTCAACGCCCCGCTGGCAGGGATCCTGTTCGTTTTTGAAGAGATGCGGGAAGAGATGAAGTTTTCGTACACCTCCATTCAAAGCGTGATAACGGCTACCGTTGTGAGCATCGTCACCCTGCGCCTGCTGATTGGCAACAGGATCGCCATTCCCGTGGACCATCTGATCCCGCCGAATGTGGCTGACCTGTGGATCTTTATTGTGTTCGGGTTGTTCTTTGGCGTACTGGGCTATATCTTCAACAAATACCTGGTGTACTTCACCTCAAAAATCGGAGAGATCGACGGCTGGAAGTATTATCTCCTGATCCTGGTGATCGGGGCTGCCATAGGCTTGCTCTATTATTTTTACCCCTCCACCGTCGGCGAGGGGTACAGGGTGATCCACGATGCATTGTATGAAAATATGGGGTTGAAAGTCCTTTTGATCCTTTTCACGGTCCGTTTTCTGACCACGATGATCTCTTACGGCACGGGTGCTCCGGGAGGCATCTTTGCGCCTATGCTGGCCCTGGGCACACTCTTTGGCGTATCCTTCGGGTTGGTGTCCAATGATCTCATTCCTTCTGTGCACATAGAGCCTTTTGTATTTGCCGTGGTGGGGATGAGCGCTCTTTTCGCCGCCACCGTGCGGGCTCCCATAACCGGGATCATCCTTGTGGCCGAGATGACCCACAGTTTCAGCCTGTTGTTGCCGTTGCTGATCACTTCGCTGATAGCGGTGATCACCGTCAATACCATGGGAGGCCGGGCGATCTATACCATCCTGCTGGAGCAGGCCCTGAAAGTCTCCAAATTCGGAAATTCAAAACCGGATGGGTCCGGGAAAGAATGAGCCAACGGCAGCCTCTCTTTCAATTCGAATTCGACATTCGTTATTCGGTGTTCGACCTTCGACCTTCGACCTTCGCCATTCATAGCTCCTTACTCCTTACTACATTTTCTTACCGGCATATGGACAAGGCGGTGCCTTGTCCCTGTCGGCATTCGCGCTCATTTAATTCATTGTTGGTTCCTGAGTAGCCGCAGGCATATCGAAGGACTTCCCACTTTTCCTGCTTTTTCCACTTTTCGACTTCCCCTTCGAGCTTCCTTTTGCCTTCTGCCTTTTGCCTTTTGCCTTGACAATTTGGAGTGTGGAGTGAGAGTACTTGGAGTGCCTGAAGTGCGCTAAAGTGCCTAAAGTTAAAAGTTATAGGATTGGGCTATTCACTTCATCACTTCATCGCTTCATCGCATTATCGCTTTATCCTCCTTACTCTCTACTCTCTACTCATAGCTCATAGCTCATCTCTCATAGCTCCTTGCTGATCTACCTAGCACCCAGCACCCAGTACCCAGCACCCCTTCTGCCTTTTGCCTTATTACTTTTGCCTTTTCTTCCTCTTACCTCAGTTCCAGACTGTCGATCTCTTCCAGGGTATCGGGATTGATCACTTTCATTTTGATGTGTTTCCCGTCGACATAGAAGAGGCAGAGGGCATTCTGTGTGGAGAATCCTGTGGTGAAAGGGGTCCAGGGCACCTGGGCCTGGGCATAGTAGGGAGCGCCGGCAGCGCCGTTGTTGATCTGGTAGATGGTACGCTTCAGGGTGATCTTCTCCCCTTCGTATCCCTGTGGGTAGATGACCGTCCGGGGACCCAGCTCCGTCTTGCAGTAATTGTGTTCGTCGCCCGTGAGGAGGGCCACCACCTTTTTGGTTTTGTTCACGGCCAGGTCCAGCAACTGATCGCGCCGTTCGATGATCCCTTTGGGAGCCGGCTTCCCGGCGATCCAGGGACGTACCTCGTTGTTGCCGTTGTACCACATGTCGTCGGAGATATGGGCGCTGTTGGGGAAGAAAGGCGTGTGGATGGTGATGAAGATATGGTCGATGTTGTCATCTTTCTCCAGTTGTCTCAGCACTTTCTTCAGCCATTCCAGCTGTTTGTCCATTACGTATCCGTGGGGATTGCCGCCCACCACAGGGATCAACTGTTCAGCGGGTGTGTACCAGTAGTTGGAGTTAAGGCTGACCATCGCAACATTGTCCCAGGCATACCAGAAGACACTCTCTTCGTACGAAGGGAAATCTTTTGTGCTTTTATCAGGGTCGTAAACGGCGCCATCCTCGCTCTCCGGCCCGTTGGGGGGCAGGACAAAGGCCCTGGAAAAGGTGTGGGTCGTGCTCTGCGTGGCATAGGGGAAACGGTCGACGGAAAGGCTGTAGCCGTGGACCGTGTCGTAGAGGGTGCGCATCACCTCCTCATGGTTGCCCTGGCCTTCCACCACCGGGAGATAGTGGGCGAAGGGCTCGATGGCATGTTTGAAGTTCTCGTATTGCAGCAGCGTTTCGTCCGGATGATCGCGGTAGCCGCTGATCAGGTCGCCGGTGAACTGCAGGAAAGCCACCTTGTGTTCGGCTGAGGCAGCGCCGATGCGTTTGACCATGTAAGCGTTGGTGCCGCCCAGGTTACGTTCTCCCCATCCGGCGCCTCCACGTGAGTCGCTGGTATATCCGAAAACAAAAGAGCTGCGGCTCCCCGGTGCTGGTGCCGTTTCAAAGGCATAGTGTTGTACCTGTTGTCCGTGGGTGACCGTATAGCTGTAATGCTGCCCGGCCTCCAGACCCGTTACGGCGATCTCATGATGCCGGGAACGCCGGCCGTCGGTGAACTCTTTGCCTTCCACAACGACCTTCCCCTCTGCCGGCAGGTCACTGTCCCACCAGATGATAGCTGAACGGTCGGTGACATTGCTGACAAAAGGTCCTGTCAGGATGCAGGGCTCCACGGTGAAGGGGCCGGTGCCGGCGAAGGCGATCTTGCCGTCGTAAAGGATCCTGCCCTCCGCATTGATGACCCGGTATCCCAGGACCCCCATGCCGCTTTTCTCCCAGCCGGTCATGTCGTAGTGCCCCCGCACCACATCCATATTGATCATCACCTTGCCGCCGAGGATCCGGAAGCTCTGCGACCGGTACACCGGCAGGGGATAGCGGTTGCCGGCATAGTCAATGAGCCCTATATACAGCAGGCCGTGCAGCGCAGGACGGTGAAAATCCAAAAGAAAGCCTTTGGGCAGGCCGTGGACCGATGCGGGAAAATTTTGTGTAGATAATCCGGCCGGCTGTGTTACTTCATGGAACACGATCGTGTCGTTCAATGGTACCATGAGGAGCGTGTCATGCTCCTTCTCAAAGCGGCTCAGTACGGACGGGATCTCCGGCCCCTGCCCCCAAAGGGTCAGTGTAATGGCCAGGAAAGAAAGTAATGCAAAGATCTTTTTCATAGCTATATGCGATTAATTATATTTTTTCTTTTTCCCCGCTTTTGAACAGATCTGTTACCCATCTGTATTGGGTCAGAAGCAGGAAACCGACGATCAGGTTCAGGGCGTTCACAGTCCAGTCAAATTTTTCTTTTATCCCGTGTTCCAGTCCGTTCAGGTTTCCCTTAAAAGCAAAGTAGGAGTGGCTTAAAAAAGGAGATATATTGTTCAGGACCAAAAGGCCACCTACTATAAAAATGCTGATCTTCAGCAGGTCGGTGGTTTTCAGATCCCCAAGATCGATCCGGTCATCATCAAAGCCTTTGTCCAGTTTTAAAAGCGAAACGATCTTGTCGGCCCGATAGATGAGGATCAGGAACAATCCGGTTATCAGGAGCAAGACCACCACGACCCAGAACAAGGAATATACATCCATATCCGACAGGGCAAAAGAAATGTTTGCGGGTAATACGGAAAAAAGAGCGATCACCATTGAGTACAGTCCGAAAACCTTTATCAGCAAAATGAAAAGATCCCTTTTTGTCATCTGATGAAATGTTTTAATGGGTGGTAAAAGATAATGTTGTTCCAAATGTACTGAATCGCCCATAGATAGACAAACCATACTTTCTGTACAAGGATCCTGTTACAACCTCTACTGGTCTTAAGTGTAGAGTTTGGAGTGTGGAGTGTGGAGTACTTGGAGTGCCTAAAGTGCGCTAAAGTTAAAAGTTGGGGTGCTGGGTGAATCTTTCTCAGGCTCAATGCTCTATGCTCTTCGCTCATTTCTCATCGCCGGTTCCTGAGTAGCCGTAGGCGTATCGAAGGACTTCCCACTTTTCGACTTCCCCTTCGAGCTTCGCGCTTCCTTCTGCCTTCTGCCTTGACAATTTGGAGTGTGGAGTGTTGAGTTGCGTGTGTTCTATGCTCTTTGCTCTATGCTCTTTGCTCTATGCCCTATGCCCTGAGCTCTGTGCCCCGCCTCCGCCTCCTCTTCGATTGGATTCTTCAATCACTCAGGAATCATGGCTATGGCGGGCAAAGCCTGTGCCCTGTGCCCTGTGCTCTTATCTCAGCTTCCGTAATTTCCTTACGATCACAAACTGAGGAACGGTGAAGAAAGCAAGCATGAACAGAGTTCCGATCCCCGCAAAAACCAGTGCGACAGGGTCGGAAAATCCCTGGTCGGTGGCCATGAACAGGTCCGGATACTGCAGGGTGCGGACCAGATAGCCGGCCAGCCAGCCCAGGGTCAGGATCACTATGATGAGGAAGATCCCGAAGCTGCGATGCTGCATTTTGTTCAGCAACAGGCCGAAAATGATGTATGTCAGGCCCAGGAGGATCAGCAGGGGCATGTAGGTGCCCCATGTTTTGTGCAGCGTGCTCATGAGCCGGATGAAGCTCTCATCAACATCAGGTTCGTCTAACATATAAGGCATCAATCCTTTCTGGAGGAGCACCATGAACCAGGCAAGGATCCCGAAACCGGCATAAATACCACCGGTCATCATACTTGTGAGCCGGACTGTTTTCTTTGCCAACTCTTCAGGTCCAGGTTGAGTTTGCATGATACGGATATTTTACTTCTTTGCCTGGTAGATCTTAATCTCACGATAAAAGGCAAAGATCGCAAATGCAAAGTCGATGGTGTATGGATAAGGGCTCAGCTGTTTCCCTTTCAGCTTTCCTTTGATGCATTTTCCGGAGATACACCACTCCGAGCCTGTTTCGTTGTCCAGGAACTTGCCGTCCCGCCAGGTGAAGGTCAGCTTTTTGTTGCCGGCATAAGGCAGGAACACTACCGCATTGCCGATCTCTCTGCCTTTTTTGATGTCTCTTTCATCCAGCACCGACTGCATACCCGGCTTGTAAAAAAGAACGATCTCTTTTCCTCCCGGATCATCCATGATGACCCGCTTTTCCCGCAGGACAGGATAAGGATAGATCTGGTCCTGATCATTGGCAGAGACATGTACCACCCGTTCCATGGGGGGCAGGCGGGTATCGGCCTGGCCGAAAAAGAGACGGGGTTTCCGGTCCAGGCTGTCATATTTTACATAGGGGTTCATACCATAGGGAGGACCCTGCTTTTTCTTCTCCATGACCAGTATCTTTCCCTCCGGGAAGCAGGTTCTGTAATCGGCAAAGGAGAGGATCATGGAAGGCAGGACGTGCAGCTCCACGCCGGCGTATTTACCGGCGACCCCCATGCCGGTGAACTGTTGCCACCAGGTCTCGCTCTGACGGTCCCACATCACCAGGTTGCTTTTGCGGAGCATCCCCGTGGTACCGAAATCCAGGACCTCAGCGCCGTTGTCCGTCCGGATGGTACGATCGAAGACCCTCACCGAATTGCAGAGGGGGCACCAGGTCACCGATACCGGATCCTTCCCCAGCCTGTCGTTCACGATCTCATGGAACATGAGGATGGTCAGGGGATAGGCCCTGGCCTCTTTGCCGGCGAAGATCACGCATACGGGCTCATTTTCGAAATAAGTTTCCACTGCTTTTTTTGCCGGCACGAAGCGGGGGGTGTCCACCGGCCGGATGGCATCGCGTTTCAGGAGGATCCTGAACTCGTTCAGGGGAACGGTATGGAAGGCAGTGTCCGTCTTCCAGGACTGCTCCACATTCCGCATATTGATCATCTGGCCTTCGGTGAGGCGGGGAAGGATGGCCAGGAGCAGGAGCAACAAGAAAAATTTGATCTTTATCATGATCAGTAAATTAAATTTTTTTCTAAGATAATAAATCCGGAGATAAATCAGATGAAGCTCCGCCTTCGCTGGTGGCTACGGCGGACGAAGGATGAAGTGATAAAGCAAAAGATTTTTGAATTTTGATTGATGATTTATGATTTACTGGTGTCCGAGATAAATCTGAGATATGCTTGCATTATGCAGATAACTAACGCTTTCGAATAAAACACAGGAATAATACCCCTATTAATTCAGCCAGTCACCCTGAGCTTGTCGAAGGGTCAGACTGGCGAAAAGATTGACCTCATAATCAACAATCTATGCTTCGACCCGTCCGACTGGCGTTAGCCGGGCGGGCAAGCTCAGCATGACTGTCTAGATTAGGCTCATTTTGATTTTTATCGGACACCAATGATTTATGATTTATGATTGGGTTTCACGCAGAGGCCGCAGAGTTTTTCGCAATGGACGCAGAGAAAGGCGAAAGAGACCGCCAGAGGATCTGTCCTGCCACTTTCAGGTGGTTGAAGCTGTTCTTCCGTATGGAGCGGGCGGTGAGGGGCCTGCCTGTGGCGATAGCTCCGGCGGCCAGCAGACCGCTCTCCAGGGCCGGTCCTATGCCTTCACCCATATCGGGGGTGGCCAGGCCGGCTGCATCGCCGATGATCATCACGTTCCCTTTCTGCAGGGGAGGGTCTTTTCTGCGGATCAGGTAGTTGTAACCCCGGCCGTGAGGGGTACGGTCCGGCAGAAGACCGTCCGCAGCGAGGAGATGCAGAAAGCTTTCCCACTGCCGGCGGATGGTAGTGCCTTTCTCTTTCATGGTCTGGGTGTATCCCCCGATACCGATGTTGAGATAACCACCCCCTTTGGGTACATACCAGGCATAGCCGGGGAGGTCCGGCAGACGGAACCAAAGATGGCAGCGCTCGTCCTTCACGGGATATTCAAACTCCTCTTCGATGGCTGAGATCCACATCTCTTTTTTCTCCTTTCTTTCGGGGAAAAATTGTGCCGCCACCGGGCAGTAGGAACCGCCTGCGCCGACGAGACGACGGGCCCGGAAACGATCGTCCACGATGAAATGATCCCCCTCCTGCCGGATCTCCCGAACCTGATGGTGGAGGGGTTCTAAACCGTAGTGTTCCAGGAGAAAACGGTCGAATTCTATCCTGCGAATGGCATACTGACGGACAGGAAGATAAACACTTCGCCTGCGCAGATGGATCACGAATTCACGGAATTCTTTCAGGGAATGAGGATAACCGGCAGGGGAGAGGTTCAGGGTGCGGAACACCTCAGGCGTGACCCATCCGGCGCAGGTCTTGTTGCGGGGGAAGACGGCCTTGTCGAGCAGGAGAAAAGGAATGCCCCGGCGTTTGAGTCCGCCGGCGCAGGCGGCTCCCGCCGGCCCCGCCCCGATGATCAGTGTGTCGGTGGTTATCACGGTTCAGAGTTCAGAGTTCAGAGTATCGAGTTTTGAGTATCGAGTTGCGAGTATCGGGTTTCTCTCACCCAGCACCTTGTACCCAGCACCCAGCACCTAACATATCCTCGGCGGCTGTTCCCTTCCGGGGCGGGTCATAACGATCTGGTAGAGCTGGTTGGCACGGGAGCGGAATCCGCCGGCGGCGCTCAGGAGGTAGAACTTCCACATACGGTAAAAGCGGTCGCCGTACTTGTCGTGCAGCTCCGGCCAGGCCTTGTCGAAATTGGCGTACCAGGCCATCAGCGTCCGGTCGTAGTCCGGACCGAAATTATGCAGATCCTCGAAGACGAAAAGCCCTTCCATGGCTTTGGCGAGCTGGGCTGCCGAAGGGAGCATGCCATGCGGGAAGATATACTTGTCGGTCCAGGGGTTGGTATGTGTGGTGCTTATGTTGCCTCCGATGGTGTGGATCAGGGCGATGCCGTCCGGTTTCAGGCAGCGGTCGACCACCTCCATGTAGTTACGGTAGTTGCGGTAACCGATATGTTCCATGATGCCGATAGAGATCACGGCATCGTAAGTGCCAGTGGCTTCCCGGTAATCTTTCTGCAGGATGGTCACGGGCAGGTCTTTGGTGCGTTCGCGTGCCAGCTTTACCTGTTCGGTGCTGATGTTCAGGGCGGTCACCTCCACCCCGTATTTTTCGGCAGCATACTGTGCAAAGCTGCCCCATCCGCAGCCCAGCTCCAGCACTTTCATGCCCGGCTGCAGCTCTGTTTTCTCACACACCAGCCGTAACTTGTTCTCCTGAGCCTCATCGAGCGTGGTGGCATCTTTCCAGTAAGCACTCGTATAGTTCAGCCGCTTATCGAGCATCCGGGTGTAGAGGTCATTGCCCAGGTCGTAGTGTTCCTCGCTCACTTTGGTCGACCGGGAGCGGGTCTGCAGGTTGAACAGTTTGGTTTTGGCCACAAAAAGCAGCGTTTTCCAGTCGCCTTTGATCTTTGTGTTAAGTTGTGCCCGGATGGCTTTGTTGATCATCTCATCCAGTTGCGGGCTGTCCCACCATCCGTCCATATAGGATTCCCCCACGGCCAGGAGCCCGCCGGTAAGGATCCGTTTGTAAGTCCTTTCATCATGGATACGGATGTCCCAAGGATCATCACCATTGACCCTGATCCCGGCCTCCAGCAGCAAGTCTTGTATCATTTTTTTCGGCGTCATGACTATACCGTTTTTTATTGATCTCACAATAATGTAAAACGAAATTACCTATTTTCTTTGGGAAAAAAAAAGCAATCGATCAGCAAAAAAAAAAGCATCCCGCAGGATGCTTTTACATAAAAGTGTGGAAAACTGATCATTATACGTTCTTGAAAGCTTTGATGCCGGCAAAATGAGCGGCACTGCCCAGCTCGCGTTCGATGCGCATCAGTTGGTTGAACTTGGCGATCCTTTCAGTGCGGCAGCCCGATCCTGTTTTCAGGTGTCCGGCACCTACGCCCACGGTCAGGTCGGCGATGGTGGTATCCTCGGTCTCTCCCGAGCGGTGGGAGACAAAACAGTTGTAATTGTTCTTGCCGGCCAGCTCGATGGTCTCCAGCGTCTCGGTGAGGGTCCCGATCTGGTTGAGCTTGATCAGGATGGAGTTGGCAGCTCCCTCGTCGATGGCTTTCTGCAGGAGCACTTTATTGGTGCAGAGCAGGTCGTCACCCACCAGTTCGATCTTGCTACCCAGCTCTTGTGTGAGGATCTTCCAGCCTTCCCAGTCGTTCTCGGCCATACCGTCCTCGAGCAACACGATGGGATATTTGGAGACCCAGTCTTTCCAGATCTCTACCATCTCTTCAGAGGTTTTCACCGACTGGTCGGATTTGAAGAACACATATTTCCCGTCTTTCCACATTTCGCTGGAGGCCGGGTCGAGGGCAATGGAGATATCGTCGCCGGGCTTGTAACCGGCTTTTTCGATGGCCAGCATGATCACCTCTACGGCCTCTTC
>WFRO01000163.1 GCA_015486475.1 Bacteroidales bacterium | reverse complement strand
TTTTTATACAGTTCTTCCGTCTCAGTGTAAATGATCTCCAGGCGGGTAAGCGCCCTTTGCAGGCGGAGGTTGGACCGGACGATCCCCACATAGTTGGACATGACCATCTGCATCTCCTTGTAATCCTGGGTGACCAGCACCATCTCCTCGGGATGGGAGGTCCCTTCGTAGTCCCATTCGGGGATCTTCTCTTCCCAGGAATATTCATCCAGGTGTGCGAGTGCATCTTCAGCCGCATGGTCGGCGAAGACCACGGCCTCCAGCAGGGAGTTGGATGCCAGCCGGTTGGCGCCGTGCATACCCGTGGAGGATACCTCGCCCACAGCATAGAGGCGGGAGATGCTGGTGCGGGCCCGCGTGTCCACCTTTACGCCCCCGCAAAGATAATGTGCCGCCGGAACGACGGGGATCGGGTCTTTCCGCATATCGATCCCTATGGAAAGGCATTTTTTGTGGATGTTCGGGAACCGGCTGACCAGCTCTTCCGGGTCCAGATGGGTGCAATCCAAAAAGACATAATCCTCTCCCCGCACCTTCATTTCCGTATCAATGGCACGGGCCACAATATCCCGGGGTGCCAGACAGCCCCGCGGGTCATACTTTTGCATAAATTTCTCCCCGTCGAGTGTCCGGAGCACGGCCCCAAAGCCGCGCAGCGCCTCGGTGATCAGAAAAGATGGCCTTTCGCCGGGATGATAAAGCGAGGTGGGATGGAACTGTATGAACTCCATATTCTCAATGATCCCTTTGGCGCGGTACACCATTGCAATGCCGTCGCCTGTAGCCACCGGGGGGTTGGTGGTTGTCTGGTACAGGTTGCCTACCCCACCCGTAGCCACCACCGTCATCCTGGCCAGTACCGTGATCACATCACGGGTCTTCAGATCGAGGATATAGGCACCGTAACACGCAATGTCCTTATGCCACCTCTTTACCAGCCGTCCCAGGTGATGCTGGGTTATCAGATCGATGGCAAAAGCCTGCTCCCATACCTCAATGTTCTTGTTCTCCCGCACTCTTCCGGCCAGGGTCTCCTCAATGTTCTTTCCCGTAACATCCTTGTAGTGCAGGATGCGGGATTCCGAATGTCCTCCCTCTTTGGAGAGATCCGGCTCTCCGCTGGCATTTTTATCGAACTCAACACCCAGCTCCACCAGCTCTTTCACTTTTTCCGGCGCCTCCCGGACAACCATCTCCACCACCTCCCTGTTGCACAGGCCATCCCCGCTGATCAATGTGTCTTCAATATGTTTTTCAAAAGAATCCCTGTCCGAGAGGACCGCTGCGATCCCTCCCTGGGCATACCGCGTGCTCGACTCCTCCAGGCTCGCCTTGGTCACCAGCAGCACTTTCCCTTTCTCTGCCACCTTCAGGGCGAACATCATCCCGGCCAGGCCCGAACCGATCACCAGAAAATCAACTTTGCGTTTCATAGATCCAATGTTAAAAAACCCTTAAATTCCCCGCAGATCCATTTCATTACAAAGATATACACGGTTCCTTTCGTTTTACATGATTTTTCCGATAATATCTCCAACCTGATAATTTTTATTCCTCTTCAACCCCGCCGGGGTCTCATTGCTCATCTCTCATTTCTCGTCTCTTTTCTCACATCTCTGTACTATTTTATTCGTTTTTGTGTAAATCACAATAAGTGTTTTTCATCTGTTTCAGACCTTTTCCACGTCGGGGTGGCTGATAAATAAGATTTTGAATTACTTTTGCACCACACAAAATTTCTGTCTATGAACAATCAGGATCTGTTTAAAAAACTGGTTTCACACGCCAAGGAATATGGTTTTATTTTTCCGTCCAGCGAGATCTATGACGGGCTGGGAGCTGTGTATGATTACGGGCCGTATGGTGTCGAGCTGAAGAACAATATCCGCAACTACTGGTGGCAATTCATGACGCGGTTGCATGAGAACATCGTGGGGATCGACTCCGCCATCTTCATGCACCCCACCATCTGGAAAGCATCCGGTCATACCGATGCCTTCAACGATCCGCTGATCGACAACAAAGACTCCAAAAAACGTTACCGTGCCGACCAGCTCATCGAAGAATATCTGGAAAAGCTCCAGGGAAAGATCAACAAAGAGGTCAAAAAGGCTGCCAAGCGGTTCGGGGACTCCTTCGATGAAAAAATGTTCCTGGAGACCAACCCACGCGTTCAAAAAACCCGGGAGAAGATCGAAGAGGTCCATAGCAGGTATGTAAAAGCCCTGGAAGAGAATGATCTGGAAGAGTTGCGGCAGATCATCCTGGACTGTGAGATCGTTGATCCCGTCAGCGGCACACGCAACTGGACCGATGTGCGGCAGTTCAACCTGATGTTCAGCACTCAGCTGGGGTCTGTCAGCGAGGAGACCAATACCCTTTACCTGCGTCCCGAGACGGCACAGGGCATCTTCGTCAATTTTCTGAACGTACAGAAGACGGCACGTATGAAGATCCCTTTCGGCAGTGCCCAGACCGGCAAGGCTTTCCGCAATGAGATCGTGGCCCGGCAGTTCATCTTCCGCATGCGGGAAT
>WFRO01000162.1 GCA_015486475.1 Bacteroidales bacterium | reverse complement strand
GGGAACACAGAAAGAACAGAAGGTTGCCGGCGACGATCGTGAAAGCATTGCAACACAGGAACACCACTATCATCTTGTGGAGAAGCCGGAGGAGATGAGAGAGCTGGCAGGGAAACTGAAAAAGCTGAAAGAGTTTGCTTTTGATACCGAGACCACAGGGCTTCGTTTTCTGGATGCGGAGATCGTGGGGATGTCTTTTTCCTGGAAGGCACATGAAGGATATTATGTTTTTCTGCCTGCCGGCCGTGAAAAAGCACAGGAGTACCTGAACATTTTCCGGGAGGTTTTCGGGGATAAAAAGATCCGGAAGGTGGGTCAGAACATCAAGTTTGACATGCACATCCTGGCCAATTACGGGATCCGTGTACAGGGACCTGTATTCGATACGATGCTGGCCCATTATCTGCTGTATCCGGAACAGCGGCACAATATGAACGATATGGCAGACCGGTTGCTGGGCTATCGTCCTGTACAGATCGAGGAACTGATCGGAAAGAAAGGAAAGAACCAGCTGAACATGCGGGATGTGGACAAAGATGTGATCAGGGATTATGCTGCAGAAGATGCGGATGTTACATGGCAGCTCAAAGAGGTCCTTGAACCCCGGCTCGCTGAGAATGGTGTGGACAAACTGGCAGAGGAGATAGAGATGCCGCTGGTGCATGTGCTGCTGGAGATGGAACGTACCGGCATACGTCTGGATGCGGAGGTCCTGAACGATTACGCCGGAAAGTTAAGGAAAGAGCTGCAGCGGCTGGAAGAGGAGATCTATGCCCTGGCCGGGCAGACGTTCAATATTTCTTCGCCGAAACAGCTGGGAGAGGTCCTGTTCGAGCATCTGAAGATCTCTGACAAAGCCAAAAAGACCAAGACCAAACAGTACTCCACGAGTGAAGAGGTATTGATGCAACTGAAGCATGCGCACCCCATTGTCGGCAAGGTGCTGGAGTTCCGTTCCATCCGCAAGCTGCTGACCTCTTATGTGGAGACGCTGCCGGGGCTGGTAAATCCCCGGACCGGACGTATCCATACGGAATTCAATCAGGCCATTGCCGTGACGGGCCGGCTCAGCTCGGCCAATCCCAACCTGCAGAATATCCCGGTAAGGGAAGAGCGGGGCAGGGAGATCCGGAAAGCTTTCGTAGCCGCTGACGAGGAACATCTGCTTCTCTCGGCCGACTATTCCCAGATCGAGCTGCGTCTGATGGCCCATCTGAGCGGTGATGAGGATATGATCCGTGCCTTCCGGGAAGGCAAGGATATCCACGCCGCTACCGCAGCAAAGATCTATAATGTTCCGCTCGAAGAGGTGACACGGGAGATGCGCAGTCATGCCAAGACCGCCAACTTCGGGATCATCTATGGCATCTCGGCTTTCGGACTGGCACAAAGGCTGGATATCTCCCGCACCAAAGCCAAAGAGCTGATCGACGGGTATTTTCACTCTTTCCCCGGCGTAAAAAAATATATGGATGCCAGTATTGAAAAAGCAAGGGAGAAAGGTTATGCCGAGACCATCATGGGGCGCCGGCGTTATCTGCGTGACATCAACTCAGGCAACTCCTTTATACGGGGCATGGCCGAACGGAATGCCATCAATGCACCGATCCAGGGGTCGGCCGCGGATATCATCAAATTGGCTATGATACGCATCCAGCATCTGCTGGAGGAGAAGGATCTGAGAACAAAGATGATCCTGCAGGTCCACGACGAACTGTTGTTCGATCTGTACATTCCCGAAAAGGAGGAGGTGATCGGGGAGGTGATCCGCGAAATGGAACATGTGGTAGAGCTGAAGGTGCCGCTCACCGTGGATTACGGTGTGGGCAGGAACTGGCTGGAAGCGCACTGATGGTTTGTAGTTTGTGGTTTGTAGTTCGTGGTTGGTAGTATATTATTAAAAAGTTAAGGTTATGGGAAAGAAATATGTCGGGGCTCATGTGAGTGCATCGGGCGGAGTGGAAAATGCTCCGGTCAATGCCCATGAGATAGGAGCAAAGGCTTTTGCCCTTTTTACCAAGAATCAGAGACAGTGGGTGGCCAAACCCCTGACAGTTGAAAATATCCGGAAATTCCGGGAGAACATGGAAAAGTATGGTTATCATCCCGATCATGTGCTCCCGCATGACAGCTATCTGATCAATCTGGGTCATCCGGAGAAAGAGGGCCTGGAGAAATCACGAAGTGCTTTTCTGGACGAGATGCAGCGGTGTGAACAACTGGGCCTGAACCGGCTGAATTTTCATCCCGGCAGTCATCTGAACAAGATCAGTGAGGAGCAATGTCTGAAGACCATCGCCGGATCCATCAACATAACGCTTGACAAAACCTCCGGAGTGACAGCCGTCATAGAGAACACGGCCGGCCAGGGATCCAATCTCGGTTTCACATTTGAGCAGATCCGTTTTATCATAGATCACGTGGAAGATAAAAGCCGTGTGGGCGTTTGCATCGATACCTGTCATGCGTATTCGGCCGGTTATGATATAAAGACAGAGGAAGGCTACCGGAAAACATTTGAACATTTTGATGAGGTGATAGGTTTCTCTTTCCTGAAAGGCATGCATTTAAATGATACGAAAAAAGAGCTGGGTTCGCATGTTGACCGGCACGACAGCATCGGGAAAGGCCTGCTGGGCGAGGAGGTTTTCAAAAGGATCATGAACGATCCCCGTTTTGACGATATCCCGCTCATCCTGGAAACACCTGACAGTTCCCGCTGGGCCGAGGAGATCAAACTTTTGTACTCGTTCGTGAAGTAAAAAAGTGTTCTTTTATCTCCGGGTTTTCTGAAATAAGCCTTCTGCAGTGCTTTTTTTCAACGGGATTCTCTGGTTCAGAAAAAAAGCGTAACTTCAAATAACACTTGGCATATCCCTGTATATGTGCTATATATAAACAGTATATGGTTGTTTGTGCTTGTTTATACATGAAGGAATTCCGGTTTATGTGGGGTTATACGGAAAGAGATGAGAGTGGCGAAGGAAAATTCACCTGAAAAACAGATCTCCGAAAAAAGTCTACTTTTGTTTTGTCCTTTCAGAGTAGAAAAAAAATAATACGGAGTGAGAAAGGAAATGTGGAGATGAACCTATGGGGGAAAATGAAAAGACCGGTTTCACCTCAGCATGGGTGGAAGATCTGTACGATCTTCATTATGAAGAGATGTATCTGGTGGCACGTCGCTATCTGAACCGGGAGGAAGCGCGGGATATCGTTCAGGATGTTTTTCTGAAACTGCTTGAAAAAAACGATCCGGAAAACCTTTCCTCTGCCAGAGCATATCTTTACCGGACGGTCATCAACACATGTCTGAATCACTTAAAGCATAAAAAGGTCGAAGAAGAATATGCCCTGGCGTTCCGGATCCGTTTGCTGGAAGAGGAAAAAAAGAAGATGGAGGGTGAGAGTGATGCGCGGGTCCTGGAAAAGGAGTTGCTGATGCTGATCCGTACGACAGTGGCATCCTTTCCGGAAAAGAACAGGCGTATTTTTGAAATGAGTCGTTATGAAGGATATTCTCATCAGGAGATAGCGGACGAACTGGGGATCTCCGTTCGCACTGTGGAAACACAGATCTACCGGGCACTGAAATCGTTGCAGAAAAATCTGAAAGATTTCATGCGTTCCTGAAAAAAAAATCATTTTGTTGTAAGTAGCAGGCGGGTTCAGGGTGTCTTTAGAATAAAGAAGGCATTATGAAATCGTTCGATGAACAGATCATTCTGCGTTATCTGGAGGGAAAAGCTTCGGAGGAAGAGATCCTGCAGATGGAAGAATGGATCGGGAGTTCGCAGGAACACCGCGACCATTTTTACCGGATCAGTGATCTTTATCATTCCGGAGAAGTTCTCACGGAAGGCAGATCCGGTATCCGTAAGATGTATCCTGTTACTCCTGCCCGTAAGGAGGGGGCAGGCCTGCCCCGCCGGGTAAGGGAGGTGATCCGGATCGCTGCTGTCGTGGTCGTTACGGCGGGGATCACGTGGGGTGTGTTTGGTCTTCATCAGAACAGATCTCTCCGGCGACAGAGCGTGCAGGTGATCCGTGTCCCTGCGGGGTCGGTGGCCACAGTGTTGTTGCCCGACAGCACGAAAGTATGGTTGAATGCCGAATCCAGCCTGACCTATGATCCTGCTGTTTTTGGAAAAAAGTCGCGGGATGTTACGCTTACCGGCGAGGCTTATTTTGATGTAACCCATAACCGGAAGAAACAGTTTGTGGTGAACGCTTCCACCATACGTATCCGGGTTTTTGGTACCCGTTTCAACGTGAAAGCGTATCCCGAAGATGCTACCGTCGAGACCACGCTCGAAGAGGGAAAGATCGAGCTGGAAAAGATCTCCGGGAAAAAGGCAGCAGGAAAAACCCCTCCGGTGATCCTGAAGCCTGAACAGAGGGCGGTGCTGGTCAAGAACGAGGGCAGGCTGTTGCTTTCGGATGTGATACCTCCTGAAAAACCCGGAGATGACGGGAGCCGGGAGATCTCGGTTAAGTCGGGGAAGATCCTGGTTGCCGACAAGGTGGACACCCGGGTATATACCTCCTGGAAAGACGGTCGTCTGATCATCCGGGGAGAGCCGTTGGAACACTTAGCCAAGAAACTCGAGCGGAGGTACGATGTACACATTGTATTCCGGGACAATGAAGCAGGATCGCTCCGTTTTACCGGGATCCTGGAGAATGAGACCCTGGAGCAGGTGCTGTATGCCATCCAGCTGACCTCCCCCATCCGTTACACCATTGATCATAAGACCGTATATCTGGAAAAAATAAATTAATCAAACGCAACAAAATCCAAAAAGAAGATGAGACAACGTTTTGTGTTCCTTTTATTTCTTGCGCTCCTTCCGCTGCAGCTTTTCTCCCAGGGGAAGACGACCGTGACGCTGAAGGAGAATAATATTCCGTTGCGGCAGCTATTTGATCTGATCCAGCAGAAGACGGAGTACCGTTTTTTCTACAACGAAGATCTGCCTGCCCTGAATGAAAAAGTTACGGTGGATGCCCGAAATGAGGAGGTTACCAAATTGCTGAAATCGGTCCTCGATCCCAAAGGACTGATCTATCGCATTGTGGACAAGAACCTGATCGTGGTGGCCAACCCGCAGGGTTTTCAGAAACATGTGGTCACCGGAGTGGTGAGTGACCAAAGCGGTATGCCTCTGCCGGGGGTAAATGTTGTTATCAAGGGGACTACCCAGGGGACGATCACGGACATGGACGGCAAGTATTCCCTCGAGGTGCCGGATGGTACTACCGTGCTGGTCTACTCTTTTGTGGGATATGAGG
>WFRO01000161.1 GCA_015486475.1 Bacteroidales bacterium | reverse complement strand
TGCAAATACACAGTGGAAGGTCTTCAAGCACTCCTGCGGTTCCGTGGAGCCTTTCATAAAGGATTTCATCGACTTCGGTTTCGACATCCTCAACCCGGTGCAGGTGAGTGCCACCGGCATGGACCCGGAACATCTGAAGAAAAGCTTCGGGGAACATATCGTTTTCTGGGGCGGTGGCGTGGACACCCAGTATATGCTGCCCTTCGGCACCCCCGCAGAGGTGGAAGCCCAGGTGCTGAAACACTGCGAGATCTTCGGCCGGGACGGAGGCTTCGTCTTCAATACCGTTCACAACATACAGGCCAACGTGCCTGTGGAGAACCTTGTGGCCATGCTGAATGCCGTCAGAAAATTCAACGGCCGGCCGCTGCTCTCCTGACGAACATCCTTACCGGCTGTTCACCTTCTTCAGGAAGGCGGGATCCATCTTCACCACTTTGCGGTCATAGGTCATCAGACCATTGGTCTCGGTCTCTACGTCGGTGATCTGGGTATATACACAGGCGCTCAGGCCCGGCTTCACCCTCAGTTTGACGATCTGCCGGAAATAGCTGCTGTACCTGCTCTGCAGTTGCTTCACATCATTCATCTTCCGGTATCCCCAGTTTTTCTTCACCCAGGTATGACCGTCGACGGCCAGTCCCAGTCCGCCGTACTCTCCCAGGACAATGGCCCGGTCTTTTTGGGCCGGAGGAGCTTTCGGATCGGGATAGTGATGGATATCATACACGTCGCCCACGCCGCGGTCGGTCCAGCCGCTCGCCGCATCGATCAGACGCGTGGGATCCAGATCGCCGATGAAGTTCACGATACCCGGTGTATCGAACTGGCCCCATCCTTCGTTGAAAGCCACCCACATGATGATGGAGGGATGGTTGAATTTCGTCAGGATCATCTGTTTCAGCTCCTGTTTGAACTGGCGGGCCGAGGCTTCCGTACGCACGATGTCCGGCTGGTCACGACGTATGTAACGGTCGCCGCTGGGCATGTCCTGCCATACCAGCAGCCCCATCCGGTCGCACCAGTAGTAAAAACGCCGCGACTCCACTTTCACATGTTTCCGCAGCATGTTGAAACCCATTTTTTTGATCATCCCCAGGTCATGCTTCATCGCCGCTTCCGTAGGCGGGGTATAGATGCCGTCGGGCCAGAAACCCTGATCGAGGGGACCGTTCTGGAACAAAAAACGTTCGTTGAACATCATCCTCACAATACCCTGGCGATCCTTACCCAGGGATATTGACCGCATCCCGAAATAACCTTCCACCCTGTCCACGGGTTTCCCGTTGTGCAGAAGGGTTATCTCCATGTCATACAGGTCGGGATGGGCAGGTGACCACAAGTGGAGATCCTGCTCAGGCAGGTCAAAGGTGACTGAATCGGGTGTACCGGTATGGCGGGCGATCTCTTTCCCGTCGTATTTCACGGCTATCCTGACGCTGTCATCCGGGCCCGGGCGTGCGGACGAGGTCACCACCGTCACCTCCCGTCTGGAGATCTCCGTATAGATCCGGTAATCACGGATGTGATGCTCCGGCACGGGCTCCAGCCACACCGTCTGCCAGATACCGGAGGTGGGCGTATACCAGATGCCGCGCGGGTGGATCACCTGCTTGCCGCGGGGCTGCGTTCCCTGGTCGGTGGGATCCCATACGGCCATGGCCACCTCCTGCTGCCCTGCCGGCTTCAGGTGATCTGTGATATCAAAGACAAAAGGATCGTATCCTCCCTGGTGCATCCCCGCAAACCGGCCGTTCACCCACACCTTGGTCTCCCAGTCGGAGGCCTCCACATGCAGAAGGATCCGTTGCCCCTGCCAGGCGGCAGGCAACGTGAACGTACGGTGGTACCAGATCACATGGTCCGCATCCACCCTTTTCTGAACACCCGACAGGCACGACTCCACCGGATAGGGCACCCGGATCTGTCCGTCCCATTTCCACGGCTGCTCTTTGTACTGCAGCCGTATGCCATAGTCCCACAGGCCATTCAGATTCATCCATTCTTTGCGCACCATCTGCGGCCGGGGATACTCCGGCCAGGGATGATCGACAGAGACACTGTCACTCCAGGGTGTCGGCAGAGGACACTCTCCCGGTTTCCATACCTCCTGGGCAGGCAGCATCCCGGGCAACAAGAAAATAAACAACAGAAAGAGATAAGATGATCTTTTCATCTGTTTAAAATTTTGTAATTAATAAATATGAAGCAATTCCAAAATTTTAAACAGATGGAACCGCTTCGCTTTCGCATAAATTTTAATCATCGATTGTTGGTATATTTTACGAAGATTAAAATTTATGCTCATTTCATGACTTTTTCTTTTGGGGAGAGGAGGGTCTCCTCCCCGGGATTAAGGAATATCAGGTTTGGTCTCATCGGTGACCGCGACACGCTCGAGGGCCATTTTCGACTCACTGAGCCGCCCGCTGATCAGGATATTCAGAAAGGTCAGCACCAGGAACAGCACCATAAAGGGGGTCATGGACCCGGAAGCGGCTCTGAACTTATCCATCCCGATAATAAAGAGCACGCCCGACACCTGCCCCACCCACAGCATCAGCCCCTGGGAGGTGGACTCGGGAGCAGGATAGCTGAGCTCGGCGCCATACTGAAAACCGATAGGGCCGGCACTCATGATAAAAAATCCGATGATAAAGCCGGAGAGCAGCACCAGTCCGTACGACACGGCAAAGGTCAGTCCGGCCAGACCGGGCAGCAGGCCGAACATAGCGATCAGGATGAAGGGTTTCCGCTTGCCGCTTTTATCTGATAATACGGGCAGGATCAAAGCCCCGATAATACCGCCAAGCATCATCACCGCCCCCACCATGCCTGCCTGCTCAGCATTGAAGCCCCGGGGTGCCAGGATCTGCTCGATCCATGTGGTCACAGCATTGAACATACCCAGCCCGATAAAGAAAAGCAGCAGCAGCCACATCATATTGCGGTTCCTGAATATGGAACGCAGGCCGGAAAAAACATCTGTCCGCTCGATGGTCACGGTCTCTTCTGCCAGATAAGGCGACCGCTCGCGTATCAGCAGGAAGACCAGGAGGGCTGCTCCCAGCGACACCCATCCGGCTGTTTTCATCAGGGCGGGGAAGCCTTTCATCGCTACAATATAGGGAGTGAGGCCCATGGCCAGGATGATGCCGATGTATTGCGCCAGGGTCCCCAGCCCCGAAGCCATCACCCGCTCCTCAAAAGGGAACCAGTTAGCGCCCACTTTCGTGATGGCGTTCAGGATGAAGGGCTGGGCTACGGCAAGACCGATCTGGCCCACCAGCACCACCTGATAGTTGTCGGGATATGTCGCCTTCAACAAGGCAAACACGGCAATGAGAGCTGCTCCTATGCTCAGTCCCGCCCGCAATCCCCAGGTATCGATCACATACGAGGCAGGCACGCTCATCACGATATATATCAGCATGAACAACATGCTGAGCATGCCGATCTGCAGCACGCTTACATGGTAAAAAGCGGCTGCCTCTCCTGTCACCGGGGCAAACATGATCCAATGGATCTCTACAACAATGTTGATCAGGGCAAACACTGCCAGCACTACCCAACGGTAGGGGCTGCGGCCTTTTTCGGTATTCTGAACGGTTGTCATTTTCCGGCGGATGAACAGTAAATGTTCATCAAAAATAAGAGAATCTTTTAAACAATGGTTTCAGGCACTCTTCCTGCCCCGGCCCGGACGTTTCTTAAGGTTCACTTTTTTCAGATAAAAAGGCATTTTCCTTTTTGACCGGCGTAGCAACATCAGATGATCTATGGCCATCAGCGGATGGTACAGGATCATGCGGGGACCCGACCAGCGCATGATGGTGCGTATCTGCTCCCGCATCCCCCGGCTGTAGCAATGGACCGGGCATACCTCACACACCGGCTTGTCCTCCCCGAAGAGACAACGGTGGTACTTCATGGTCGCATACGAGAAGACCTCCGCACACGCTTCACACATCTCCCCTTCCGGATGATGATGCGCCCTGCAGTACATCCGGATCATTGTCTTCACCGTCACGATCTCACGTTCCTTGCGCTTCCTGAAAAGATTGATCATGATCTTTATTCGTAATCCTTTCAAACATTCACTCATTCAAGCATTCACTCATTCACTCATTCCAAATCCTCCACGCTTTCTCCGCCTGTTGCCTCAGCATTTCCAGGCCGTTGACCACGGTGGCACCCTGCGCTTTTCCCTGTTTCATAAAGAGGGTCTCGGAGGGGTTGTACACAAGGTCGTATAGCAGGTGTTCCGGCGTCAGGTAACGGTAAGGGATCTCCGGGCAGGTGTCGGTGGCGGGGAACATGCCCAGTGGTGTGGTATTCACCAGCACCTTGATCTGCTGCAGCATGGGACCGGTGAGCTCATTGTAGCGGATCGTTTTCTCCCCTTTCGGTTTCCTGGAGAGATACCATACCTCCAGGCCCAGTTTCTTCAGAACATAACCCACAGCCTTGGCCGCCCCGCCGGTGCCCAGCACCAGCGCAAAGGTATGCCAGGGTTTGAGCAGGGGCTTTAAAGTCACCTCAAAACCCCATACATCGGTATTGTATCCTGTCAGGTGCATGCGGTCCCCCTCCGGGACGATGCGTATGGTGTTGACCGCCTTCACGGCAACAGCCTCCCCCGCCAGCTCATCCAGATAGGGAATGATCTTTTCTTTGTAGGGGATCGTGACGTTCAGTCCCGCCAGCTCTTTTACCGACGTGATCAGTCCGGGGAACTCATGGATCGACTGAAGGGGAAAGTTCTCATACGAAGCATCCCTGATCCCTTCGTTGCGGAATTTCTCCGTAAAGTATTTTTCGGAGAAAGAGTGCGATAGGGGAAAACCGATAAGGCCGAACCTGCGCATGACACTTGTTATTTTTTCTTTGCGGCCAGGTATTCCAGCAGGATGATCGTCAGTACCCCTGCCAGCACAAACACCATAGACCAGATCACCTCGGCACTCCAGTGATCGGGGATATATTTCTTATACCGCAGAATGGTATCACCGGCTTCATTGTACACGGCCTTTTGCCAGGGCCACAGGAGGTTCAACGAACCGATCACAAAACCTGTCAGCAGGGCAATGGTAACATTGCGGTAGTTCTTCAGGACCCAGGAGAGCAGACGGGAGAAGGCGATCAGCCCGATGACAGCCCCCACGGCCACCGGCAACAGGACCTGCAGGTTCATGGTGTTGACGCCGTCCACAAAGATCAGCTCATAATTCCCCATCAGCACCAGCACAAAAGAACCCGAAAGGCCGGGAAGCATCATGCTGCAGGTAGCTACCACACCGCACAGGAGGAGATACCAGACATTGTCATTGGGCGTGGACTGTGAGAAAAGAGAGATCCCTGCCGCGAACGCCACACCGATCAGCAGGAAGATCACCGCCCCCGCATTCCACCGCTCCACCGTCTTGCCCACATACCAGATGGACGCCAGGATCAGCCCGAAAAAATAGGCCCAGGTATAGACCGGATAATATTCAAAGGTATAACCCAGGACCCGGGCCAGGGCAATTATGCTGAGCAAGACGCCGAGAAAGACACTGGTCAGGAACCACAGATCGGTATGCGCGATGAGCCCTTTGATGTCGCCTTTCAGCAACATACGCACCGCTTTGACATCAAATGATCTGAAGGCATGGATAAAACGCTCATAGATGCCGGTGATCAGGGCAATGGTACCCCCCGACACCCCCGGGATAATATTCCCGATGCCCATGGCGATCCCTTTCAGAAAATCCAGAATATATTCGTTCCCTTTTTTCATTCCTTGTTTTAAGACAAAAAAGACCCTCCCTGCAGGGACAACGGTCCTCATGCCGTAACGGGAAATATTTTGCCGGTCAGGCTTTTTTGATCTTCATTTCATCCGGCAGAAAGCGGTAGAAAGTATCTCCCCTGAGCCCTACCCGGAGCGCCTCGAGGGAGATCACCTCCTTGGGATTGATGTTACCCAGGTTGACATTGGCCCCCAGCAGCTTGATAAACCAGGCCTGCTGCGACTTGTTCGGGGCTTCCCAGATCACATCGTCAATATCCACATGTTCAATAATGTCATCGATCAGGCTGCGGTTGACCGATCCGTCCTTATGATACAGGCCGATGGTGCCGCTCTCGCGGGCTTCACCGATGACCTTCCAGGAGCCTGCTTCCAGCTCGCTTTTCATGTATCCTACCCAAACATCATCGGGCACGGGCACATCACTCGTCTTGCTTCCCACCTCCGAGACCACCGTCACCTGTTCCGACAGTATCCGTATGTATTCCAGCTTTTTCTCATGCGGGAGCACGATGGAACCGTCAGACACCTCGGCATATTCCATCCCGAAAAGGTCGAGATACTTGCGGTAATCATCAAAAGCCCCCCGGATCACAAAAGCTTCGAACATGGTGCCGCCGAAATAGGTCTTCATCCCGGCCTCTTTGTATAACTTCACCTTTTCTTTCAGTCCGGGCGTGATCATGGAGGTCCCAAAACCCAGTTTGACGATGTCGATATACGCTCCGGAGATCTGGAGCATATCTTCGGCTTCACGCAGGGCCAGTCCTTTGTCCATGACCATGGTGAGGCCTTTTTCGCGCGGGCTCGTGGTCCGTTCAGGCAGATAGCTCAATTGATAGTTCATGATATCACTTTTTAAGTTGATCGATCAGAATGCTCACTTCCCGCACAGAAGAGAGCTGCGGGAATCTCTCCAGGAAGATCTTCACTCCTTCCGGGTCCCTGGCCAGGGCCTGCCCGAAAAGCTCCTCCCCTTCCGCGATCCTGCCCTCCAGCAAGCGCACCGTTCCTTTCATGTACATCAGAAGAGCATGCCCGGGAAGGTGCCGGCAGGCATCCTCCAAAGCGCTTTCCAGCTCACTCATTTCTCTCATCTCGTAGAGAAGTGTGAGGTAATCCAGCCAAAACACGATGTTTTCGGGATCTTTTTGTGTAATGTTCCGGATGAGGGACAACCGCTCAAAAGCAGGCCGTGTATTCTCCCATATCAGGAACAGCTCATGGTTGAAAACCGTATTCTCCGGATCTGTCGCGAGCGCCCGCATACAGCACACCTCGGCATCGCTGTTCAGGTTCATCATACGATATAACTGTGCTGCACGATAACAGGGCTCCGGGTCTTCCGCATTCTCTCCGGCAGCGACCTTGTACCAGCTCAGGGCCCTCCTGTTCTCCCCTGTCATTTGATAACAATGCCCCAGCAACAGCATGGCCTCCACATCCTCAGGGTTCCTGTGCAGGTATTTTCCCAGTATCTCTATGGCCTCAGGATAACGCTCCATGTACATCAGCACCCGCCCCCTGTTAAAGAGCCCGTCGGGCGAAGCGGGATGAATGGCCAGCTGAAAATCGAATGCTTCCAGCGCTTTGTCATAGTTGCCGGTGTTCAGGTAGACCTCCCCCAGATTATTCCAGGCGCCCTCATCAAATGGCTCTTCTTTCAGATATCTCTCGTAGATCTCTATGGATCGTTTTTCTTTGCCTGTCTGCTGACAGAGAAAAGCCAGCTCGAACATAGCCTGAATATCAAAAGGGTTCTGCTCATAGGCCTGTTCCATATATTTCAGGGCTTTCCTGTAATATCCCGCCATCTCCAGCTCGGTCCCTGCCTGGAAGGCAATGTCTCCCTCCATCCCGGCACCCAGCGAAAGGGCCTTGTCAAAATCCTTCACCGCTTCCTCTGCCCGCTCCAAATGGGTGAAAGAAAAGCCGCGTAATAAAAAGACCTCGTAATTATTGGGATCCAGACGGGTGAGGGGATCCAGCACTTCGAGGGCCAGAAGATAATCGGAACGTGCCAGAAAGATATCTGCTTTTTTCAGGATCAGTGAAAAAGCCGAAGGATGCTGCCGCAGGGCAAGCCGTACCGTCTGCTCCGCCTTGTCATACTGTCCCTTGTCGAGATATGCGTCGATGATCTCCTCATAGTCGGACACATCCATGTACCTGACGATCCCCTCCCGGCGCATCCGCTCAAAACGGCTCACCAGCCTGTTCTCTTTCTCCTCTTCAGGAAACTCTTCCTTTTCTTCTCTCATAGGTAAAAAACAATAACGGCACAAAGTTACAATAAATACCGCGTATTTCACCACAAATGTTCAGCCGGCCCGCTCATTCAGCGATAGATCTCTTTCCGTGCTGCCAGCAGTGTATTCTTCAGCAGGGATACGATGGTCATGGGCCCCACACCGCCCGGCACAGGGGTGATGTAACTGCTTTTGGGAGCAACCGTCTCAAAATCAACATCCCCGTAAAGCTTCCACCCCGACTTTGTTTTGTCGGACGGGAGGCGTGTGATGCCCACGTCGATCACCGCCACCCCTTCCTTCACCATATCTCCTTTGAGAAATCCGGCTTTCCCGAGGGCTGCGATCACAATATCGGCCTGGCGCGTGATCGCCGCCAGGTCGCGGGTGCGGCTGTGGCATACGGTCACAGTGCAGTTGCCCGGGTCGGCCTTGCGGGCCAGGAGGATGCTCATGGGTTTACCCACGATATTGCTGCGGCCTATCACCACACAGTGACGTCCCTCCGTCGGGATCCCATAACGTTTTATCAGCTCCAGGATGCCTGCGGGCGTAGCCGAGATGAAAGCCGGCAGGCCGATCACCATACGTCCTACATTGACCGGATGAAAACCGTCCACATCCTTCTCCGGCAGAATGGTCTCGATCACCTTCTGTTCATCCAGATGCTCCGGCAGCGGCAACTGTACGATCAGCCCGTCAATGGCAGGATCCCCGTTGATCCGCCGCACCTGGTCCAGGAGATCCTCTTCGCGGACATCCTCCTCCAGGCGGATCACCGTGGAGTCGAAACCCACCTCGCGGCAGGCTCTCTCCTTGGCAGCCACATAGGTCTCGCTGGCACCGTCATGCCCCACCAGGATCGCAGCCAGATGAGGCGCCCTGTGGCCGCTCTTTTTCAAGGCTTCCACCTCCCCCCTGATCTCCTCCCGGATCTCAGCGGAGGTCTTTTTTCCGTCTATAAGTGTGTACATAGTGGTTTGTGGTTCGTAGTTTGTGGTTCGTGGTTCGTAGTTATGAGTTATTGGTATCGAGTTTCGAGTACCCAGCACCTAGCACCTAGCACCCTGCACCCTGCACCTTTCCCCTTCAAACATAAAACTTTTTCCATCCCGCTATACCCCGTCTGCAGGGACTTTTTTCAAAAAGATACTAACAATACCGGGATCCTGTCC
>WFRO01000160.1 GCA_015486475.1 Bacteroidales bacterium | reverse complement strand
GTGTACAACTATCTTCCCTCGGCTTACCTGCACCAGTACATTGATATTCCCTCGAAACCGCTGTGGAGTTTCGGAGAAGGGATGAGCTATACGCATTTCTCCTATTCCGGTCTGGACCTGCCGTCAAAGGCCGGCTTGCAGGATACCCTCACGGTGAGTGTGCGGGTGGCCAACAAAGGGAGCATGGACGGGGATGAGATCGTACAACTTTATATCAGGGATGATTATTCCTCGGCCACCCGTCCTGTGAAAGAGCTGAAAGGGTTCAGACGGGTCCACCTGAAAACAGGGGAGAAGAAGAAGATCGTTTTCCGCCTGCCCGTCCGGAAGCTGGGTTATTATGATGCCAGTGACCATTATGTGGTTGAGCCTGGCCTGTTTACCATCATGATAGGTTCTTCCTCGAGGGACCAGGACCTGCTCACAGGAAAAATTCCCATCGGTAAAAATACATTGTAAAATATTTTTTTCTTACTTACAAAAAATTAATATCATCAAAACATCATGAGAACAGATCATCACTTTTCCCGGAACATCACAGCTTCCTGGCTGTGGCTTTTGCTGCTTGTACCTTTTTTTACTTCGTGTGCTACGAAGAAAAAGGAAGTTACCCAAACGGATCAGCGTCCCAACATCATCTACATCATGGCGGATGATCATACGACGCAGGCCATCAGTGCCTACAATGACCGTTATGCAAAGTATTTTCCGACGCCCAATATCGACAGGATCGCAAAGGAGGGCATCCGTTTTGACAATGTTTACTGTGCCAATGCCATTTGCGGACCCAGCCGGGCGATCATCATCACCGGAAAATACAGCCATGAGAACGGCTATTACAAAAATGAGAGTGGTGGGCGGTTCAACCCCGACCAGTGGACTTTTCCCCAGGAGCTGCAGCGCCACGGCTATACTACGGCCATGGTGGGGAAATGGCATCTGGGAACACGGCCCCGGGGCTTTGATTTCTTCATGTACCACAACAACCCCGGACAGCAGGGATATTACTGGAACCCGGTGTATGATTACAACGGGAAGCAGGTACATATTAAAGGCTATGCCACCAATATCACGGCCGATACGGCCCTGGCCTGGCTCAACCGGGTGAAAGATTCGGGAAAACCCTTCCTGCTCTTGCTGCATTTCAAGGCACCGCACCGTAACTGGGAGCCCGATTCGATCTATCAGAACATGTATCCCGATACGGACATGCCTTATCCTCCCACTTTCAATGATGATTACAAAACGCGGGAGAAGACCGCCGGGGATACCTGGATGACCATGGATTATCTCAACCGTAAGGACATGAAACTGACCCCTCCGCCCGGATTGACAGGGAAAGCCCTGCGGGAATGGTATTCCTATGGTAACAAAAAAGGAGAGGCCTGGATGCCTCCCGGATGCAAGACTATTGAAGAGGCCCGCAAGTGGAAATACCAGCGTTTCATCAAGGATTATCTGGCCTGTGTGAAGTCGGTGGACAACCAGGTGGGACGGGTGCTGGATTTCCTGGACAAGAATGGTCTGGCCAATAATACGGTGGTGGTTTACACCGCCGACCAGGGCTTTTACCTGGGCGACCATGGGTTCTTTGACAAAAGGTTCATCTATGAGCCATCTTTCAGGATGCCTTTCCTGATGCGCTACCCGGCCGAATTACCCAAAGGGGTGGTGAACAGGACCCTCATCTCCAATGTCGATTTTGCACCTACCTTCCTCGATTTCGCCGGGGTAAAAGCGCCGGCAGAGGTGCAGGGGACGAGCTTCCGCGAGGTCATCGGGGGGAAAGATGTGCCCTGGAGGAAAAAAGTGTATTACCATTATTACGAATGGCCTTTCTGGCATCATGTACAGCCCCACTACGGGATGCGTACGGAAAGATACAAGATCGCACATTTTTATTACAACATAGATGTGTGGGAGCTGTATGACCTGCAGAAAGATCCCGATGAACTGAACAATGTGGCCGGTGATCCTGCGTATGCCCATTTGTTCGACAGCCTGAAAACAGAGCTGGAAAAGCTCATGGTGCAGGTGAAAGATACGGGCAGCCTGGAGGAGTTCCGGAAGATCACAGATACGGATTTCGGAAGCATAAACTGATCCGGACAGAATTTCATGGGAAAGCGTTTTTGGACGGGCTTGTTGTTGCTTCTGGTGGCAGTACCTCTTTTCTCCCAGAAAAAGAATGTCCTGTTCATCCTGGTGGATGATCTGAAGCCTTTGATCGGCGCCTACGGGGATCCTTATGCCATCACCCCCAACATGGACAGGCTGGCAGAGAAAGGGTTTGTCTTTGAGCAGGCCTATGCGCAGCAGGCGGTATGTGCCCCCTCGCGTGCCAGCATGCTCACGGGCCTGCGGCCCGACAGGACAGAGGTGTGGGACCTGCACACCCTGATCCGGGATAAAAACCCGGACATCATCACCCTGCCGCAACTGTTCCGGCAGCAGGGCTATCAGACCTACGGCATCGGCAAGGTGTTCGATCCGCGGAGTGTGGACAAAGGACATGATACACGGTCCTGGTCGATCCCGTACGTCCAGCCCATGAACCTGGTGACCTATACACCCAAACCCAAAATGGGGTACTATCAGCTGCCGGCCCATGTGGAGAAGATCCGTTTTTATGAAGCCAAAGCTGCTGCCAGGGGTCTGAAAAAAGGGAAAGCATCTGCTTATGTGAAAGAGAATTTTAAGCCTTCCACCGAACGGTGTGATGTGCCCGATACCGCCTATCTGGACGGCGCCTTTGCCGTCGAAGCGGTGCGGCGACTGGACCGTTTTGCCGGAGAGGAGAAGCCTTTTGTGCTGATGGTGGGATTCAAGAAGCCTCATCTGCCCTTTGTGGCGCCCGAAAAATATTGGGCCCTCTATGACGGGAAAAAGATCCCGGAAGCCCGGTTTCAGCGTCATGCCAAAGGGAGCCCCGATTTGGCCTATCACAAGAATCCCGAATTGCGTTCCTATACAGATATCCCGGAGGCCTTTGACCCAGACGGGATCCTCAACGATGACAAGCAGAAAGAGTTGATCCACGGCTATTATGCCTGTGCCTCATACGTGGACGTACAGATCGGCAGGCTGCTGGATAAGCTGAAAGAGAGCGGTCTGGAGAAAAATACCATCGTGGTCCTCTGGGGCGACCACGGCTGGCATCTGGGCGATCACGGCCTCTGGACCAAGCATACCAACTTTGAACAGGCCACCCGCCTGCCGCTGATCATCTATGATCCGGGGATGCCTCCCGGCCGGACGGATGTGCCGGTGGAATCGGTGGATATCTTCCCGACGGTATGTGATATGGCCGGTATAGATCCCGGAAAAGATGTGCAGGGGGAGAGCCTGCTGCCCCTGATGAAAGGCCAGAGCCCCCCGCAGGATTTTGCGATATCACAATGGCCCACACGAAAGGGCAAAGGAGGGATGGGATACTCCCTGCGGACAAAAAGATACCGTTACACCGAATGGTATAACACCTATAAAACCCCGATGCCGAGAACGGAAAAACCGGTGGCTGTGGAGTTGTATGATTACCAGGAAGATCCTTTGGAGACCCGGAGCCTGGCGGGAAACAAAAAATATGCGGACACAGAGAAGATGCTGCGGGACAAACTGCATGCTTTTCTGGATGTGCAGCAGGAACAGGCAGGGTTGTCTGGCAGCGCCGCCATGACTCCGGCTTTTCTGGCCGGTGAGGTACCGGGAAAACCCCAAGGCACCCCTTTACGGCAATTGGTGAAGGCAAATTTCAGCCCCGGCAGTGTCTATATCGGAGGGACCATTTATTACAAAGATGTGGGGACACCCAAAGGAGATCTGCTGACCGGGCAGTTCATGTACACCACCCCGGCCAATGCTGCGAAACAGTCGGCTGTTCATCCCGTGCCTCAGCGATGGGACTGGAGCAAGATAGACAAGGTCATACGTTTTGCCGGGAAGAACGGGCTGGTGGTGCGCCTCCATGCGCCGGTGAGCCCGCAGTGTTCCAAATGGGCCAAAGATGATCAGCGTACGCCGCAGGAGCTGTTGCAGATGATGACAGAATATGTGAATGGTGTATGTGATCATTTCAGGGGCAACAAGACCGTGAAATGGATGGACGTGGTCAACGAGACCGTGAGCAGGGACGGCAGCTGGTTCGGACCCCGGCCGGGCACGGACAAATGGGAGAACCCCTGGCTGGCCATAGGGCTCAATGAGGACAGCATACCGGTTTATATTGAAAAAGCCTTTGCCATCGCCACACAAAAAGCTGATCCCCACATAGGACTGGTGTATAACCAGCATCTGGCGATGCAGCCGGCCGCTTGGGAAAAGATCAAATCGACCGTGCTTTATCTCAGGAAAAAAGGATACCGTGTGGATGGTATCGGGTGGCAGGCCCATCTGAATGACCGGGCGGATGTTGCCCTGAACCCGGAGGCCCTGCAATACCTCGACTCGCTGATCACCTGGGCCCATGCCCATGATCTGGCATTCCACATTACCGAATTCGATTATAAGATAACGGGGCGTTGGGATGCGCAGACAGCAGAAAAACAGGCGCAGGCCTATGCCAACATCCTGAAGG
>WFRO01000159.1 GCA_015486475.1 Bacteroidales bacterium | reverse complement strand
GGATCAGGGAGACGGCCAGCCAGGAATGATATTTCACCAGGAAGAACACGCCGCCGGCGATCAGCAGACCGTTCCAGATGCGGTTGGTTTTTTTCCTGTCAAAACGGATGGCGAAAGTGAGGTGGGCAAAGGCAGGGATGAAAATGATCCCGATAAAGAGAGAAGCCAGCAGGGCGAATGTCTTGGTGAACGCCAGGGGACGGAACAGCTTGCCTTCGGCGGCCTGCATCGCAAATACCGGCAGGAAGCTGACGATGGTGGTGGAGAGGGCCGTGACGATGGCCGGCGCCACCTCGATGGTGGCGGCATAGATCACCTCCACCAGGTCCTTGCCGCGGGCTCCCTTGTTCTCCGGCATATCCAGATGCCGGATGATATTCTCGGTGAAGACGATCCCCACATCCGCCATCACCCCGATGGCGATGGCGATACCCGAAAGTGCCACGATATTGGCATCCACGCCGAACTGCTTCATGACGATGAAGGTGATCAGCACGCCCAGGGGCAGCAGGCTGGAAATAAGTACGGAGGCCCGCAGGTTGAACACCAGGATCATCACCACGATGATACTGATCAGGATCTCGTGGGAGAGGGCCGATTCAAGGGTGCCCAGGGTCTCTTTGATCAGACCGGTGCGGTCGTAAAAAGGCACGATGGTCACCTTGGAGACGGTGCCGTCCTCCAGCTTTTTGGAGGGCAGGCCGGTGGAGATCTTTTCGATCTCCTTTTTTACGTTCCGGATCACCTCCATGGGGTTGGCGCCGTAACGGGCCACCACCACGCCGCCCACCGCTTCGGAGCCTCCTTTGTCGAGGCCGCCACGGCGTGTGGCCGGACCGAAATGAATGTCCGCCACCTCTTTCAGCCGCACCGGCACATTGTTCCGTACCGTCACCACGCTCTCCTCCAGATCCTCCAGTGATTTGATGTAGCCCAGCGCTCTCACCAGATATTCGGCCCGGTTGAATTCAATGGTGCGGGCGCCGATGTCGAGGTTGCTCTTCTTGACGGCGTTCATGATCTGTGCGATGGTGACGCCGTAGGCTTTCATGGCATTGGGATCAATATCGATCTGGTACTCGCGCACGAAGCCACCTATGGAGGCCACCTCGGCCACTCCTTTGGCGCCGGTGAGAGCATAACGCACATAAAAATCCTGCAGGGTCCGCAGTTCCTGGGGGTCCCAGCCGCCGGCAGGATTGCCGTCCTTGTCCCGTCCTTCGAGGGTGTACCAGTACACCTGCCCCAGCGCCGTAGCGTCGGGACCCAGCGCCGGCGTCACCTCATCGGGCAATGTGCCGGCAGGCAGTGAGTTCAGCTTTTCCAGGATGCGCGTACGCGTCCAGTAGAATTCCCGTCCCTCTTCGAAGATGATATAGATACTGGACAGGCCGAAGATCGAATTGCTGCGGATGGTCCTTACGCCGGGAATACCCAGCAGGGCCGTGGTGAGAGGGTAGCTGATCTGGTCCTCGATGTCCTGGGGCGAGCGCCCCGGCCATTCCGTATAGACGATCTGCTGGTTCTCCCCCAGATCGGGGATGGCATCCACGGGCACGGGATCGCTGGGCAGAAAGCCGGTGTTCCAGTTGAAAGGGGAGGAGACGATCCCCCAGGCGATCAGGGCAAACAGCAACAGAAAAGTTACCAGCTTGTTCTCCAGAAAATATTTGATGGTCCTGTTCAGCATAATATCTCGTTTTATTGTGATCCAGACACCACCCCGCGGCGGTGACTTTTTTGAACAGGACAAAAATAGAGGGGGAGGAGGGCAGGGCTTTTACTTAATTTTCAGAAAAAGGTACAGAATTTTCAAATGAGTGAATGAGTGAATGCGTGAATGATTGAATGAATACCGCCAGGCAAGCGTTCAGGCGGGCGGGGAATGTTGAAAGAAAAAAGGTGAGAAAATGGTTTTGAGGAGAGCTTTCTTTTAGGCAAGCCACTGGTGGAGGTTTGCTTTCACAAAATCATCATCATTCAGATGGGGGTAGGCCCGGTACACGCGGTCTATCTCTTCTTTCTGGCCGGGGGAGAGTTTTTCTGCAGGGTCCAGCAGGCGTATCTCTTCGAGAAGGCCCTGGCGGCGGAGCACCTCATGAATGCCGGCGATGACCCCTTTGAAATGGTTGGCAGCATCGAAGAAAGCGGCGTTGCAGTCGGTGATCTGTATGCCGAGGCTCAGCAGGGCAGGATAATCCTCCGGCGTGGCCCGGTGGATCTTTTCCAGCAGCTCCACTGCTTTGCGGGTCCATACGGCCCAGTGGCCCAGCAGTCCGCCTACAATCCTTTTACGTACCATCCCTCCCGGGACGGGCAGGTGGTATGTGGTGAGCAGGTCGGCGACGATGTTGTCGTCGTTGCCGGTATAGAGGGCGACCTCTTCACCTCTTCCGGAGGCGAGGATCCCTTTGACGACCTCCAGGGTGTGGTAACGGTTGAAAGGAGCCATTTTTACGGCCACCACATTTTCGATCTTTGCGAAGTCCCTCCAGAAGTGTTCATCCAGGAGGCGGCCTCCCACGGCGGGTTGCAGGTAGAAGCCGATCAAAGGGATGTGACGGGCCACCCCGCGGCAGTGGCTGAGCAGCTCCTCATGACTGGCATCAGGGAGTGCCGCCAGACTCAACAGGCCGGCGTCATAGCCCAGGGAGGCTGCCAGACGGGCTTCGGCGATTGCCTGCCGTGTAGGGCCGCTGATGCCACATATCTGTAACACAGGACGTCCCTGCCGATGAGAGATAACTTCTATCTCCCGGCCGGCCAGCTCAAGGAGGGGCCGGAACAGGTCTATCTGCGGGTCGCGTATGGCGAACTGTGTGGTATGTACCCCTACGGCGATCCCTCCGGCGCCGGCATCCAGGTAGTAACGTATAAGCGCTCTTTGCCGGCGCACATCCAGGTGAAGGTCGCTGTCCAGCGCCAGCGGAAGGGCAGGGATCACGATCCCGTTCTGCAGGATCTTCTTCTTTTCTTCGGATAATTGCGGATAAGACATAGGATCTTGTTATTAGAATTTTCCGTTCCTGACTTCGAAGTGGGTAGGCTTGTCAAGCAGGTCTTTGCTCCGGGCGATCCAGTCTGCGACCCATTCGATCACCTGGTCCACAGGCACCCTGGGTTTCCCGAGCAAAGCAAAAGCTTTGCCTGCGTTGTTCAGCAGAGCGGTGTCAGCTTCCCGCCCGTTGAAATTGGGAGGCTTGCCAAAGATCTTTCCGAATCTTTCAGCGGTTTCACGCACCGACAGGATCTCCGGCCCTGTGATGTTCAGAATGACTGCCGGTGACGATGCCAGCGCCAGGGAACGCAGGATCATGTCATTGGCGTCGCCCTGCCAGATAGCGTTGAAATAGCCCATGGTCAGATCCACGGGTTCTTCGTGAAAAACTTTCAGGGCGATATCGGTGAGAACCCCGTAGCGTGTCTCCACGGCGTAGTTAAGCCGGATGAGAAGGACCGGGTTGCCATGGGTGTTGCTGCCGTATTCGAACATGCGTTCCCGGCCGAGGCACGACTGGGCGTATTCTCCTTCGGCCGTTATGGGGTCTTCCTCCCGGGAGCCTCCCGAGCTTACTTTTACCAGTGGATATACCGTGCCGGTGGAGAGGGCCACGATGCGGGAGGAAATGAAATGATCCGCTACCATACCCGGCAGGTAAACGTTCATCGCCCAGGTGAGCGGACGGTTGCCTTCGGCGCCGAATTTCATGCCCGCCAGAAAGATAACATTCTCCACACGGGGCAGGCTCTCCAGGAAAGCCTTATTGAGAAGATCGCCCTGCAGGATCTCTATTCCCTGTTGTTCGAGATATTCTTTCTCGCCGGCATTGCTGAAACGGGACACGGCGATGATGCGTTTTTTTATGCCGGCTTCGCGACAGGCCCGCAGAGCCATCGCTGCCATGGTAGGGCCCATCTTCCCCCCCGCTCCCAGGAAGATGATGTCTCCTTTTATTTGTTCCATCATGCCGGTCAGAGCAGGAGAAGGCCGCGATAACAGTTCCCTGAGACTATCCGTGTCTTTGATCGTTGCAGGTATTTTTTTCATGAATCATCAATGTTTCGTATTATATCCCTGAAAATGGTTTTATACCCATTATGAACAGCAAAATACAAAGATCATAAAAAGAATGCTTCCCCGGTAAGGAAATTATTTTTTATATCTTTGAATATAAATTCTAATCAGGTGAAAATTTATTACTTTTTTGAATAGACGGAAATAGTTTATAGCTATAGGTTATCAGGAGGGGATCTAATTTAACATGTGCAATTTTTATTCATGATTGGATTGTCTGCCAAAGGAGTGGGTGTGCTTCTTTTTCTTTTTCTGATAAATGGGGCATGCACTGTTTTTCATCCCAAAAGACACATTGAGATCAACTTTACTGTTCATAAGCCGGACGATTTCGTTCCTTCCCGTCAGACAGCAATATGGCTGGAAAAACCGGACGGGTCGTTTTTTAAGTCTTTGTATGTGTCAGAATATATGGCTTATGGCGG
>WFRO01000158.1 GCA_015486475.1 Bacteroidales bacterium | reverse complement strand
CCAGCTTCGTGACGGTCTCTATGCCGGGCAGGGCCGTAGTGGCCAGGTCCAGTCCTTTTTTGATAACGTCCGAGTCGAGCACATGCAGGGCTGCCTCATCCTCTTCGTTGGCCAGGTTGATCACATTGACCTCGAAGGCGATGCCTTCGGCTGGGACGGTGAGGCCTGAGAAGATCATATTGCCCAGCACCCCCGCGCCTTCTTTCTCGCGCGAAAGGTATTTCTGCTGGAACTGCACGCGCACCGGCTTGCCATGGGAGGAAACGCCGTGGTTGGCCGTGAACTGCAGCAGCACCTGATGGCGTCCCCAGCCGGGATAGTTCATCGTGAAGATCCCGGAGATGAGGATATCCACCGCCGCATCGCGGAGCGAGTTATCGGGGTCTATGCTGCCGGCAAACTCGATGGCGTGCATCCCCTTGCGTTCCCCTCCGGCGATAAAGCCGAAGGTATGCTCGGTACCCCGCCAGGTGGCCCGGCTGAGACGCGGCGTATCTGCCACCTCTCCTATCTTGCGGTCGGCCAGCGAAGGATCGTCGGCCACCATCGAACGCAGGGCGTCGGTGTTCTCACGGTCGCCTATATCATTCAGGTAGGATATGGCTTCCGTGACCGTCAGATCGGAAATTTTTGTTTTCATAACGTCAGTATTGATCAGATAAACATGCTTGTCAGGTTAGGTTTTCCACCGGTACTCCCGCACGGCGTATCATCTCCATGCTCCGCTCCCAGCAGAGGTCCTGCAGTTCCTCATCATAGCTGATCCCCGCCGAGGGGCGCTGGGTACCGTTCTCGAAATAAGCGCCCGACACGTTCTCCAGCGAAGGGTCGGTGGCCACATAGACCGTCATGCGGGAGCCCTCCCGCACCGGTGCCCCCACAGGGCCCCACGTCTCCGTAAGTACTTTCGTATTGATCACCCCCGGGTGTAGAGAGTTGACCGTGATCTTCCTTTTCCCACGCAGCAGACGGTCCAGCTTGTAGGTGAACAGCACATTGCACAGCTTGGAGCGGGAATAGGCCGTCACCGGCTCAAAGTAGGCCGGGTCGTTGAGGCGCTCGATGTCAAGGGAGGTGTCATGGACCATGGAAGAGACATTGACGATGCGTGCCGGCTCCCGCAGGTGATCCAGCAACAGGAGGGTCAGGTAAAAATGTCCCAGATGGTTCACGGCCAGGGTCATCTCATAACCGTCCTCCGACAGCCTGAATTCATGGGCCACGATACCGGCATTGTTAAGCAGGATATCCAGCGGGGGGCCTGCCAGCACCTCATCAGCCATGGCTTTCACCTGGCGCAGTGAGGAGAGGTCGGCCGTGACACCATGGAGCACCGTGCCGGGATGGTCGCGGCGCAGCTCCTGCACCGTATCCTCCACCCGCCGCTGTGAACGGCCGTGGATCGTGATCTCATAACCGCGGGAGGCCAGCACACGCGCCGTCTCCCGCCCGATACCGTCGGTAGAACCCGTGATCAGAATGTGTTTCGGCATAATTTCCTTTTTCTGCCCTTAAAGTAACAAAAATTCCATAAATTGTCCCTCCAAAAAGAAATTCCGGGTGAATGATCAGCGTTCCGGATATATTTAAACAATAGCTATGAACAAGCTCTTTCTTTTCCTCTTCACAGGAGCATTCCTGATCCTTTGCCCTGTGACAACCCTGGCACAAAAAGGGAAAATCCATTTTGATCTGAGAGCGAACGGACCCAAAGATATCCTGCAGAACGACATGGACCTGCTGGGATATTTTCCGACACGGAAAGACTGGAAAAAAATCTCGAAACAGATCTCTGCTGTACCTGCAGAGGCACTACGTTATGTGGATTCCATGGATATCCGGAAAAGATCCGATACCCTCCTGGTACAGATCTACTCACAAAATTTTGCCTACACCTCAGGGAATATATACAAACTCACCCGGGCTGCGGACAGAACCTCCGATACGCTGAAAATCTACAATGTCAAATTTGATATGAGGATGAAAAGCAATATTGACAACATAGAAACATTCAGGACCGGAGATCTTACCGTGGTTCCCCATATCAAACAACTTCCCGGAAAGACCAAAAGGATCGTTTTTGACAAGAGCTTTCGCTAACGCTCAACACTTTATTATGATCGGGCTCCGCCCCTTCGGAGCTTCGGACCCAGGGAAGTGTGTAGTGCCTGAAGGTTGGAGATGTTTTCGCATCCTGCCTACCGGCAGGCAGGTATCGCTTCATCTCTTCATCGCTTTATCGCTCCCTACTCCCTACTCCCTACTCATTTCTATTCTCACTCTTAGACTTTTCGACCTTCGACCTTTGACATTCGCCATTCATCCTTCGCCCTTCCTTCTGCCTTTTGCCTTATTACTTTTGCCTTATCACTTTTGCCTTTTGCCTTGATACTTTTGCCTTTCCTTCCCTTACCATCCCGGCAGGAAATTGAGCCCGAAATAGCCTTTCCCCATGCGTCCGCCGATGAGGGGCCAGGCGTAGTAAGGTTCTATCACAATGGCGCCCATAATGTTGATACGTGCCGAGATGCCCGTACTGAAGATAGGCACTCTGTTAGAGTCTGAGTAGTCGTTATAATT
>WFRO01000157.1 GCA_015486475.1 Bacteroidales bacterium | reverse complement strand
GATTTTGACTGGAGCTCTGCGTACGGTCTGTACACCAAAGGCCTGGAGGCCGAGAAACAGCGCCGGTACGAAGAAGCTTTCCGGGATTATGAACTCGCTTTGAAAAAGGATAAAGCGTACGCACCGGCACTGGACCGGAAAGCCCTGCTCCTGTACCGGCAGATGAAATATGATTCGGCCCGGGCCGTTGCCCGGCAATCTCTGGCCATAGACACGTATGACCCCCTGGCCAACTATGTATTCGGTCTGAGTTGCAGCCAACTGGAGGAGACCGCCAATGCCCGCAGCGGCTTTTCCATCGCTGCCTCTTCACCTTCCTACCGCACCGCCGGCTACACCGAACTGGCCCGTTCTTTTATGCGGACAAAGGATTACGCAAAAGCCGGGCACTATGCCCGGAAAGCCCTTTCTTACAACACTTACAATCTGACGGCATGGAAGATCCTGGCCTTGCTGTACAGAGAAAACGGGAATAAAGAAGCGGCTGACAGGGTACTGAACAAGCTGAAAAAGATCGACCCGACCCTGCAGTTCATCCCTTTCGAACAATGGCAATGGGGGGAAGAAAGCCAAAAAGATCTTACAGGATCTTTCCGGAATGAGCTTCCGGAACAGTATTATCTGGAGCTGGCTCTTTTCTATCATGATCTGGGTTTTGACAGGGAAGCGGATCAGATATTGTCCCTGGCCCCTGACCATCCCGTTGTAAACCTGTGGAGGGCTTATCTTGTCCAAGAGAGCCGGGATGTGTATCTGAAGAAAGCTCTGGAAGCCCCGGTGAACATGGTGTTCCCCTATCGTGCCGAGACAGCCGGGATCCTGGAGGATCTTTCGGCCACCACGGACAACTGGAAAGTCAAATACTACCTGGCGCTTATCTACTGGAACAAAGGGCGCGAAGAGGATGCCAGGGAGCTGTTTGCCCGGTGCGGGGAGAAACCGGCAGCCGTGCCTTTCTGGCTGGCCAAAGCCCGGCTGTTCCGGGATGATCCGGATGTTGTTGCCGAATGCGTTCAGAAAGCCCATGAACTGGATCCCGGTGACTGGCGGGCAGCCCATGCGCTCATATCTTATGATCTGGACCATGATAAAGCAAAGGAAGCCCTGCCGCTGGCCAGATCGTTCACAGCAAAATATCCCGAAAGACCGGCATTGGGGATGGACTATGCCCGCACTCTGATACAGACCGGACAATACCGTAAGTGTATCGACTTTCTGTATAATTACCGGATCCTGCCTTTCGAGGGGGCTTCAGGAGGCAGAAGACTATACCACCAGGCCTGCCTGGAACAGGGACTGGCCGACCTGCAGCATAAAAAGTACGATCGCGCCATCGATTATCTGCAAAAAGCAAAATTATGGCCGGAGAACCTGGGATCCGGAAAACCTTACAATGTGGATGAGAGGATCGAAGATTACCTGATAGCCACTGCCCTGGAGAGATCAGGGAAAAGATCCAAAGCAAAAGAACAATATGAGAAGGTGGCCGGATACACCCCCCCGCAGCACAGCCGGGAAAACACCAAACTGATCTTTCAACTGTGGGCGCTGGATAAAATGAACAAGGACAAGGAAGCTGAAGATCTCCTGACCCATGCACTTAAAACATCCTCCGGCAATCCTTACCTGCAATGGGTCAATGCTGTTTACAGAAAAGACCCTGGATCCGGAGAGATCGAAAAAAGAATACGCAACCATACAAACGAAGAAGGAAAACCTTATGATATCAGCTTCCGCGACCAGGATTTTGATCTTGTAAGGAGAGTGGTCAGCTTCCTGAGCAAGGACCAATAACAGCAGACCGGAGATCTGTTTGTTTTTCCTTTCAAAAACCAGACAGATCAGTTGCTTTCCAGCTCCCGGGCCAGGTTCATATATTCTTTTTTGATCTTTTTGGTGGACGTGCTGTCAGCCACGGTTATTAGTTTCTTTGCCAGCATCTTTTTGGCCGTAGGATCCATCCATTTCATATTGCGCTGCAAAGAACCGGAAAGGCTGTCGCTTAAGGTCTTCATATCACGCTTATCGAACAGGGAGGTATGTTGTTGATTTCCCAGAATATAAGACATCATAACAACATAAGCTGACTGGATGGAGGGGAAACCTGCTTTCATACTCCTGTCTTGCGGCTTATCCGATCTGTTGATCCGGTATGCCAGATCCAGCATTTTCTGGGTAACGGCAATACCGAACATATACAGATGTGCCAGTTCCTCATTGTAATACTGCTGGCGGCTGTAAATATTGGTATATACCCGGCTCAGATCGCTCTGAATGCCCAGAAAGGCCTGGACATGATAAGCTCTCTCATAGAGCGGGATCGTATTTGAATCCACAAATGAGAGATTCTCCAAACCAATCATATGCCGGAACAGCCTTCCCGACTTTTTACTGTCATATCTGGGCAGGGCCAGCGAATCTTTCGCCTTGACCTTGTCAAGAACACCTATGGCAACAAAATAGTCATTATTGTTCCAGATCTTGTCACAATCCGGCATGCCCAGCTCTTCGTACTTTTCGATTGTATAGGACAGATCAGGTTTCTCATTCTTCTTGCAGGAAGCAAAGAACAGAGGTAAAGAGATCAGAAGAACAACAACATATAAGAAATATCTTTTCATCATGGTATTTGAAATTTTTATTTTATTTATCCTTTGGCTCCTCAGGTATATTCTTCATTTTCTGAAAGATACGCAGGCTGTCATTATTCACCGTAAAGACGAGGATCTCTTTTCCGGTAACCAACGGTACCCTGACAGCATCCTTTATTTCGCCTTTCATAAACAATCCGCTTTGGTTGTTCGGTAACTCTTTAAAATGACCTTCGCCATCCCCCAAAAGCAACAATCCTTTGTTGGCGTCAAGATGTCCGAATTTGATCCGCATACCGTAAAAATTACCGGCGAGCAGAATATCCTTGTAACCGTCAAGATTGTAATCATCAGATGAAATGCAGTAGATGGGCGACAACTGGGCAGGCAGGGGCAATTGAGACAAACTGAACTGTCCATTTCCCATATTCTCCAGATAACAGGTACTGAAATTATTGGCCTCCAATACCATCGCACTGTTCAGTTCTTTCCGGGAAAAGATATCATCCATGGTTTGGGTGGCAAAAGACTTGTAGGTAGGGTATCTTTGATTGATCTCCGGGATCTGTTTGCCGAGGTCATATTTTGAATAGATGGGATATTCCTTGCCTTTGATATAGTAACACATGATCGCATCCAGGGTGCCATTTCCGTCAAAATCTTTCGCATATATCCTGGCAGGTTCCTGCGGGGAGGGTTTGATCTGGAAGTTCAAGCCCTCATTTCCCAGAATATAATCAGTATCTCCGTCCCGGTCAAAATCTCCCGAAGCGATACTGTGCCACCATCCTTTGGAACCGGCCATCCAGCTCTGGTCTGTCAGTTCCTTAAATACAGAGCCGCTGTTAACAAAAAGCCTGACGGGCATCCATTCGCCTACCAGGATAAGATCCGGCAGACTGTCCCCATTAAAATCTGTCCAGAGCGCATCGGTCACCATACCGGGTTTCAGCAGTTTTTTGTTTTTCTTTTCCGTAACATCGCTGAAATGGCCTTTCCCGTCATTCTCCAGCACATAACTTCTCGGAGCTATGGGATACAGGCCGGGTGTCAGCCGCCCCCCCACAAACAGGTCCATATCGCCGTCACGGTCTATGTCGGCAGCCCTCACACAGGACCCGCTGGTTAACATCCCGGGCAGGTGATCCCGAGCCTTTGTAAAGAAACCTCTTCCGTCATTCAGATATAAACGGTCCTGCAGGCGATCTGAGGCAAGCTTAAACTCGTTTCCGCCACTCACTACATACAGGTCAGGGTCCCCGTCATTGTCCACATCCACAAACAATACTCCAATGTCTTCACACTCCCTGTCCCGCTCAAAACAAGGCAGGTCCCTGGCTTTAAACGTGCCGTCTTCCTGCTGCATGAACAGCATCCCCGGCGAGCCTTTCGCTCCTCCGACAAAAAGATCCTCCCTGCCGTCATGATCCACATCTGCCGCAGTGATATCAGGCCCCTGTGTCGAGAGGAGATGAGGCAGTAAAGGTTGTTTCAGAAAATCATTGTAATCATTCTCCCGGTGCCTGTACGGGATCCACTTCCCGGCATTCAGTCTCCTGAACAAAGTTTTATACACCGGTTTCTTTTCCGGCTTCTCAACCTTTGCATTTTCATTATCCAGCGTAATGGTCTGGTCCACATCAATATCAAAGATCTTCTGCACACGCAGATCCGGCCATATCACCCTGAGGGTATCCACTTTTCTGGCTTTGCCCAGCCCGAAAATCAAAACATGTCCCACAGAGGACATATACCCCCTCGAAGGATAAAATTCCTGAGTATAGGTCTTATTTCCACAAGTCACATCCACCCGGGCCCCTATCCCTCCGGTATTTTTCCCACTGCCTTTCAGCCTGCATCTCAGGTAATGATTGTTGGAAAGACGCTCGGCATTGTTCCTGTATACAAAGGCATAGTCATTGATATTGCTGATGATCAGGTCCATATCCCCGTCATTGTCCAGATCAGCATAAGCTGCACCATTCGAAAGTGTTTTCTTATCAAAGCCCCATGCTTCGGCCACATTGGTAAAGGTCAGATCGCCATTGTTATGGAACATGTAGTTATTGAGAATGGTTGCAGGGATCTTTTTCAGAAACTCCATCCTGTTGATGGCTTTTTCCCCCTTCCGTTGTTTCATGGTTTCGTTCACCGCCAGGGTGATAATATCCATGTGGGTATTGTTCTTGCCGTATCCGTTGGTTATGAAGATGTCTTTATATCCGTCATTATCATAGTCACAGATCAGGGGGGACCAGCTCCAGTTGGTGCTGTAGATCCCGGCATATTGTCCTATCTCCGTAAAATAATCTCCGTAATTGTTCAGTTGCAGCATATTGCGGGTCGTCTGGTGATAAAACCCTATCTTATCAAGCAAGGTAACTTTCTGGTAGTTGTCCGGGCCCGCTACCAGTTTCTGTTCGTAATTGGTAGCAGGCAGCATGTCCAGGGTAAACATGTCGATGCATCCGTCATTGTTGATGTCCGCTGCATCATCCCCCATGGAAGAAAGGGATACATAACTGCAATATTTTTCCAGTTCCTCTTTGAAAGTGCCATTTTTCTGGTTGATATACAGATAATCCTGCTCATAAAAATCATTGGAAACATAAAGGTCGGGCCAGTTGTCACCATTGAAATCTGCCACAGCAACGCCCAACCCGAAATTCAGCACATTCGATTTGATGCCTACTTTCTCTGTTGCTTCCACAAAATGATCCCCTTCATTGATGAAGAATTTCTGGCCATACTTCTCATTTTTCATGTTTTTTTGAGCGACAGAATTTTTCGTGAACATGGCATACCTGTCCACGGAATGGTTCAGGACGAACAGGTCCAGATCCCCGTCCTTATCAAAATCAAAAAAAGTGCTGTGTGTTGAATAGGCAGGATCATCAATGCCGTATTCTTTGGCCTTATCGGTAAATGTCAGATCTCCGTTATTAATAAAAAGAATATTCTTCCTGTAAACAGGGCGCCCGTCCGTTGAGCTGCATACATAGATATCGAGATAACCGTCCCCGTTCACATCCACCATGACGGCCCCGTTGTTCCAGGTCTCGGTCAGGGAAACCCCTGCTTTTTTGGAGATATCCTCAAACTTAAAATTTCCTTTGTTGAGATAAAGGCGACTGTTGGCAAGATTTCCCGTAAAATAGATATCCGGTAATCCGTCATTGTTGATATCACCTACGGCCACTCCGGCACCGTTGTAGAGATAACTGTAATCAAGCACATTGAAGTTCTCCGATTCCTTGATAATATTTCTGAAAACAATACCGGTCTTTCGGTGGGAAAGAAAAGTGAATTGTTTGCGTGAATTACAGGACAGGACCGAGAGAACTATCAATAGAAAAAAGAAAGATCTGTAAGCATTTTTCATCACCGGGACAAACAGAAATAATAAGTACAGTGCAGTATGTGCAAAGCTAAAAAAATTTATAGGGTTAATAATAAAAAAAAGACAGATCGTTTGATCTGTCTTTTTTTTGATCAACAGCAATTATTATTTCTTCTTAGCGGGATTCCACCACAGCCGGGTAGCTGCATTGTCCGGGCCGTTGAGATAACCTTTGGCTTCCTCTACGGCAGCAGCATTGGTATTGTATTCAACATCCGTAAATCCGATCCTGCGGATCATCTGATCAGGCGGCACATCCGGATTGTCCGAATGCATCCGGGCATACAGCCTGGGCAGATCGGTCCGGCGTGCTTCCGACCAGGCTTCCCAGCCGTCGGGATAAAGGGCCAGCCATTTCTGGGTCATGATCTGTTCGAGTTGTTCATCCGGATCCGAGCTGAATTTAACCGGTATATTGGTCATCGGCTGGGGAGCATCATGGGTGGCAATAGGTGTTTTGTCACTCTGCAGATAAGCCGTGATGGCATCGGCATCAGCGCCCCAGAAAGAGAGGGAAGCGGTGATCCCTTTGTTGTAGAACTCTTCTGCTGTACCGCCCATGTCCCAATTATTCAGAGCGCCCTCAGCCCGCAGGAAATAAGCTTCGGAGGCCAGCATCACCTCGATGGGGTTCGTCCCTTTGGCATTCGGGTCAGCCCAACGGGGCCCCATCATGGAGAGATTGTTATAGTGCAGATCATCCGCAGACAGCTCAGCAATGTTGTAACCGTTACGCAGCCCTCTCCATTCGGGCGTACCGGCTTCCACACTGTTCACTGTGGGACTGAAATACTGAGGCAGACGGGGGTCTTCGTATCCTTTCAGGACACTCTCCATAGCAGCGCTCATACGGAACTCGTTCCAGGGCAGCATGATGTTCAAGGCATTCCAGGAATCAGCAGTGGTATGGAAGATCGCGTTCTGGTCATTGGTCTCGATCACACCGCCGGAAACGGCCTTTTCAGCTTCTGTCTTGGCTTTCCCGGGATCAACATAAGAGACACGCATGGCCACCCGCAACCGCAGTGTGTTGCCAAAACGTATCCAACTGTCTATATCCCCGCCGTAGATCTGATCATTGGCACCAAAAGCATTTTCTCCTCTATGCTGCTCCAGCACATTCAGGGCATCGTCCAGCAGCACAAAGAAATCATCATAGATCTTATCCTGCGGATCATAAGGCACGGAGGACTCTCCATTTCCTACGGCTGAGTAAGGAATAGGCCCCCAGTAATCAGAGATACGCTGATACATAAAGACCTTCCAGATCTGGAGAAGCGCATGCTGTGTCTCCATGCCCTTGGCTTCTTCCGGATATTTCTCGGCGTCGGTTTTGTCCATGATAACAGCCAGGTTAGCCGCTGCATGTCCGTAAAAACTTCTCCAGGCCCCGTCCAGCCAGCCCCCTACCAGAATATACCTGTCTGAAGGGAACTTGGTCTGTATGTTCGCATAATACTGGGCGTAAAGATCGGCAAACAGGTTCTGGGATGTCTGAAAAGCCCAACCGTTCATCAGGCCATTATACTGGCAATAGGCATATACGTTACCAATAGTGGCTTTGTCCAGTTCGGCCAACACCCTCTTATTGGTATTGATTTCCTCAAAATCCTTTGTACATCCTGCGAACAGCAATGCAAACAACAGGGTGGAAAGGAAAACAAAAAATATTGATCTTTTTTTCATATCCATAATATTTAATCTTTATCAATCAATTTCTTAAAAGGTAGCTTGTAAATTAAATCCAAGCGATCTGGTAGAGGGAAGACCGAATCCTTCCATACCCTGTACGTTGGTAGTACCCACCGACATGTTGGGATCCAGTATCTTGGCAGCATTGTAGAGGAAGCCGAGATTTCTTCCGACAAAAGCTACCCGCAGTTTTCTGATGACCGGATTGTTTTTGAAGTTATAGGTATATCCGAAGATCAGATTGCTGAACCTCACAAAAGAAGCATCATGTTTGAAAGGCTCACCCGTCGGTGTGTTCCTGCCACCCAGGCTTTGCCAGTAATCTTCGGCGGTCACCTCAATGGTGTTGGGCGTTGTGCTGATAATATTACCATCTTCATCATAGGTGGGGATCACCCCGGGTACGACCATGCCGTCACGTCCTTCCAGCGTACGCTCTGCGAATCCGTCACTGCACAGGTTGGCTTCCGTGAAGGAGAAGATATTCCCCCCCATACGGATGTTGATGAGGAAACTCAGATCGAAGTTTTTATAGGTAAAGTCGTTGGTAATACCTCCGATCCAGTCGGGATTGTAATTCCCCATGGGCACGGTCTGGCCGTTGGTCACCATAGGCAATCCTGTCGATCCGTTGATCAGGACATTGCCTTCATCATCCCTCAGGAATCCTTTGGTATAAACATCTCCGTATTCACTGCCTTCCTTAACCTTGAAGGTGGTCATCCAACTTCTCCCGCGGATGGTGTATTCTTTCAGGTCTTCCGTCAGTTCCACCACCAGACTGTTATTCATGGCATAGTTAAAAGCGATATTCCAGGTGAAGTCCCCTTTAACGGGCGTACCCCGCAGGGTCATTTCCACCCCTTTGTTTTGGATGTTACCGGCGTTGATGAACTTAGAGCCATAACCGGAAGGTGTAGGCAGAGGAACGCTGATCAACTGGTTGAAGGTATTGGTCTTGTACCAGGTAAAGTCGAATGCCAGCCGGTTGGCCCAGAAAGCCACATCGAAACCGAACTCAAGGGAACGGGTTTTCTCCGGTTTCAGGTCAGCGGCCGGGAGCCGGCTGCCCTTATGCGCATATCCCAGGTTACCACCAGGACCGAAGTAATAGACAAGGTCCAGCATATAGGGATTGGTATCATTCCCCACGTAAGCCAGGTCGCCTCTTAATTTGGCAAAGGGCATGAACGAAGGCATGTCGATCATGTCCGAAATAACCCAGGTAAGACCGAAAGAAGGATAGAAATAGGACCAGTTGTCTTTGGGGAGGGTGGACGACCAGTCATTCCTGCCGGTAAGATCCAGAAAGAGGAATTTCTTATAGCCCAGGGTGGCCGTACCATACAGAGAGTTGACCTTTTTGGTCGATCCCCACTCATTGGCCACGATATGACTCGTATTGTTGATCACAAACAGGTTAGGTTTCAACATATTCCTGTTCACACTCGAGTGATCTCCATCGCCGGTGTAAAGAAACAGGTTTCCTCCGAAAGTTGCATTCAAAGAAAACACGTCATCCCCGAACACCTTATTATAATTAAGCAGGAATTCATTGTTCATCTGTAACCGGTCATTCCTCCACAGGTGATAATCCCCATGGTCACCAATGGTGTAGGTATCCCAGTAGAGATAGGATCTGTACTTGTCATAGATCCTATCAAAGGAGGAACGTATCATCAGGCTGAATCCGGGGACAAATTCATATTTAATGCTGGCCACTCCCATGATCCTGTCGCGCACATCATGACGGTAGGTCCGATTGATCATCCAGTAAACATTCTCTCCACCGTTGGAGTGGGGGTTCCAGTAATTCTGCAGACGCAGTCCGGCATCATCGAAATATTCAAAATCCATGGCATCTTCCAGGGATATGTTGGTAGGCTGCCGGTAGAGGGCACGCATGGGGTTGTGGAAATCGTCCCCTGTAGTTACGATGTTCGATATAGCCTGGTTGAAATAGGTCAGCTTGGCATCGGCACTGAAATGTTTGGTTAACTTGGCCGTATAACGCAAATCAAAGTTGTTCCTGTGCAGATTATTGTTCGGAACAATACCCTGTGCCTGCGTGTTGGTATAAGAAAAGTAAAGCTGGGATTTTTCATTGCCCGTATGCATGGCCAGAGAGTTAACAATGTTGGATCCCGTGGTAAAGAAATCCTTAAAATTATTGGGATGAGCAACATACTGATATTGATCGGGACCATCATAGTTGGGGTTGGGTGACCAGTGGTCCACCATGCGGCCATCCAGTTTCGGGCCCCATTCAAACTCACTGTTTTTGATATACTGGCCTCCGGCACCCTGACCATACTCCTGCTGGAATTTGGTAAGGATGATCGGTTTCTCAAAGGTGACGGTCGAGTTGAAATCCACGCCGATCCCTTTATGAACCCTTCCTTTTTTGGTGGTAATGATGATAGCACCGTTCTGTGCCCTCGACCCGTAAAGAGCGGTAGCGTTCGGTCCTTTCAGCACTGTGATGGAAGCAATGTCGTCGGGGTTGATGTTGCTGATACCATCAGGCGCCTGGACACCTCCATACTCAGAGGAGGGGGAACCGTTCGTTCCATTATCCACAGGCACACCATCCACGACGATCAGCGGCTGGTTGTTCCCGGTAATAGACCGGTTGCCTCGCAGCAGGATCCTGGAAGCCGATCCTACACCGGAACTGGATTGAACCAGATCAAGACCGGACACTTTACCAACAATGGAGTTGGCAACGTTCAACTCTCCTACCTCGGCCAGGCTTTTCGTATTGACATTCTGGGCCGCATAGGCGATCCGTTTTTTCTCCTTCTTAATACCAAGGGAGGTTACCACTACTTCCTGGACAGCAATGTTGCTGGGCCGCATCTGCACATTGATCACAGACTGATCGCCCACAGTGACATCCTGCGTGGCAAATCCCACAAAAGAAAATTGCAACACGGCATCATTCCCGGAAACCGTAATGGAATAATTCCCTTTTTCATCCGTGATCGTACCTGCTGTGGATCCTTTGATCACAACAGTAACACCCGGCAAGGGAGAACCATCATCTGCGCTGGTCACCGTACCGGTCACCTTCCGTTGCTGTCCAAAAGCAACGGAACTGAAAAAGACCGTTATAAAAAGTCCGTAAAATAAAAACTTTACAAACCTTTTTGATGAAGAAAACAATAAACTATCCACCATAATAAATAGGTTTTGATTAGGTTAATAAATGGGTTAATGATATACTGTAAAAAGGGTGTTGTAATAATTTATTCAATAAGATAATATGCTGTACGATAAAGTGGATATAGAGGATCGTATGCTATCGGTGCAGTTTTCATGTGGTTAAATTTAAAGAAAAAAAATAATTAAAAACAAAAAAATAATGATATTTGTTTCAGAAAAAAATTTCTGAAAGTAAAAAAAAATGAAAAAAACTGTCTTTATTTTCTCTTTATTTTTTCTGTTCAGTTTACAAACAGTTTGGAACCAGGAAGTTCCTGTAAAATCCACAACTATTCCCCAAAACAATCTGAAGTTGTATAATTATACAGGAAAAAGGATCGATCTGGTCTTTCACAACAGGATCGTGGGGCAGGATTACGATACACTGGTCGAACCATTCCGTCATAAGAACGAGACCCACCTGTGGCAATCGGAGTTCTGGGGCAAATGGATGCTGGGAGCGATTGCCGCCTGGGAATATACGCATGATGCAGAGCTCATGGATCACATGAGCAGAGCTGTAGAGGGTCTTATCGCCACCCGGTCGCCTGACGGATATATCGGTAATTATGCCGAAGAAAGCCAGCTGACCAACTGGGATATCTGGGGCAGGAAGTATGTGATGCTCGGACTGCTTCGTTATTATGAGATCACCCGGGACAGGAAAGCCCTGAAAGCGGCCCGGGGCGAGGCAGATCATCTGATCGACCAGGTGGGCCCCGGGAAGGTCAATATTATCAGTACCGGATTCTACCACGGTATGGCCAGCAGCTCGGTGCTGGAACCCATGGTGATGCTATACAATAAAACGCATGAGAAGAAGTACCTGGATTTTGCAGAATATATCGTCCGGCAATGGGAAACGCCCGACGGGCCACAATTGATCTCCAAAGCGCTGGCGGGTGTTCATGTAGCCGACCGCTTTCCTCATCCGAAGAAATGGTTCTCAAAAGAAAACGGACAGAAAGCCTATGAGATGATGTCCTGCTACGATGGTTTGCTGGACCTTTATAAGATCGCGGGGGATCCGCAATATCTGAAGGCCGTGGAGATGACCGTACAGGATATCATCAACGAGGAGATCAACGTGGCCGGCTCAGGCACCTCGTTTGAGTGCTGGTATCACGGCAGGGAAAAACAAACCCTCCCCACCTATCATACCATGGAGACCTGCGTGGCGGTCACCTGGATGAAACTCAACTATGACCTGTTCGGGATCACCGCCGACCCGTTGTATGCCGATCAGATCGAAAAGACCTTTTACAATGCATTGCTGGCCTCCACCCGCTATGACGATGCTGCGATCACCATGTACAGCCCCCTGGTCGGATACCGGGAATATGTTAGGAGCCAGTGCAACATGGACATCACCTGCTGCTCGGCCAACGGCCCCCGCGGGTATATGCTCATCCCCCGTTTTGCAGTGATGACCGGACCGCAGGAGATCTTCATAAACTTCTTTGACCGCTCCTCCGCCACGGTACCGCTCTCCTCTTCCCATAATGTAAAGATCATACAGAAGACAGATTATCCTGTCTCTGATACGGTCCTGATCACGGTCTCTCCGGACCGGCCGGAAAAATTCACCCTTTCCCTGAGGATACCCGGCTGGAGTGAGGAGAACTTTTTATCTGTCAACGGTGAAAAGTACAAAGCTCCTTCGCCGGGCACTTTTGCGAAGATCACCCGTACCTGGGAAAAAGGTGATACGGTCATTCTGCATCTTGATCTGAGAGGCCGGCTGGTCAGGCAAAACAATCACTTCGCCCTGTTGAGAGGCCCCATCGCGCTGGCCCGTGATTCACGGTTCCGGGATGGTTTTGTGGATGAGGCCGGGGTCGTCCTTCATGAAAAGGACAGGGTTGACCTCCTGCCTGTATCTGATGTGCCCAAAGAGATGTGGATGGCTTTCGCGGTCCGTATGAAAATGGGCACGGGGGTCTCCGCCACGGACGGTCCTCCTGTGGTGATCCGGTTTTGTGATTTTGCCTCCGCCGGAAATACCTGGGACCCAAAGACCCGCTACCGGGTCTGGATC